>JBDLIY010000143.1:0-8778 GCA_039714635.1 Planctomycetota bacterium | reverse complement strand
CAGCGCAGACATGCAGAAGCACCGCCCCTGGCGAGCGGTACGCCCCACGGGTGTCAGGGCAATTCCAGCGCAGACATGCAGAAGCACCGCCCCTGGCGAGCGGTACGCCCCACGGGTGTCAGGGCAATTCCAGCGCAGACATGCAGAAGCACCGCCCCTGGCGACCGGTACGCCCCACGGGTGTCAGGGCAAAACGCGCACCTTCGCTCCCCCCCGATCGCGTAAGGGTGACCATGCGGTGCCAGGACGATTTCGCTCGCGGGGCCGACGGCCGCTGCGAGAGACCGTGGTGACAGAGCGACGCCTGTCAGCGATCTGCCGTGGTGACAGAGCGACGCCTGTCAGCGATCTGCCGGGGTGACAGAGCGACGCCTGTCAGCGATCTGTCGGTGGGCGCCGCTGTGAAAAAGCGACGCCTGTCAGCGATGTGTCACTTTGGGTGGGCGATCGACATGGCCGTCAGGCCCGCCTTTGCGTTCCAGACCGCGAAGCCGAAGCGCGATCTTGACAGCGGCGGGGCCGAGACCCCCTCGAGGACCGGATGGCCGCCCACCGTGACCGTGACCCGGTCCGCGACGCGCGTCACCTCGATCCGCGCCTCGTCCCACTTCTCCGGGACCGGCACCCGCCGGACGTAATGCAGGTAGTCGTACCGCTCGAGACGCACCGTCACGTTCTCACCCTTCTTGTCCGGCACGAGGATCAACGACCAACCCGACAGCGGCAACTCGTTGCCCTCCCCGTCCCACGTGAGAACGAGCTTCGGGACGCGCGCCTCCGGCAGATGAACCCGCCAGCGGAAGTCCTTCGGGCGCGGCTCACCACCCCCGGCGATCCAGGCCAGCGCGGCCGGCCGATCCTGCGGGAAACCGGGACGGACCGAGAACGGACGCCACCCGGGACGCCGGCCGGCCTCCTCGCCCGAAAGCACCTTGTTCCGGATCCGGAACTTCCCCGCCACGACCTCGTACTTCCGCCCGAGACTCCGGCGCTGGTAAACGTCCCGGAAAGCGGTGCTCCAGTCCGGCCCCGAGTCCGCCCCCGAGTCCGGCCCCGAAACCGCCGCCGGAAGCGGCCCGGGCGCCTCGAGATCCGTCTCCATCCCCTCGATCGGCCGGCCGTCCCGGTCGACGAACCGCAGGCAGAACCCGGTCCGCCCGTACTGGTTCGCGAGCTTCACCACCACGCGGTTGCGGCCCTCCTCGAGGACGACGGGCCAGCGCTCCCAGTCCGGCACGAGCATCCGGCGGCCGTGGTTCCGCTGGACCGCGCGGCCGTTGATCCAGAGCGCGACCTCGTCGTCCGCGCCGAGAAAAGCCAGGCCGCTCGTCCGCGCCGGCACGGTCACGTGCGCGACCGCGAACGTCACCGCCTGGGCCGGATACCCGTACCTGAGGACCACGACGCCCCGCGCGTCCATCCGGGCGTAATGCGCCGCGCCCGATTTCGGCACGACCCAACGGGCCACGCCCTGCGCCGCCACGTACTCCTTCGCGAAGTCGATCTCGCGGCTCGGCGGGAACATCGCCGCGAGGCCGGGACCCGGATCCCCGTAGAACGGACCGATCACGTGGAACGCGTCGACGACCCCGAGCCGCTTCCGCAGCGCCCGGGCCTTCCCGCCATCCCCCTGCTTCTTCGCGCCGAGCGCCCCGAGCGCGGCGTACCGGGCGCGATCGGCCAGGAACGAGTCGCCGGCCCCGTCCGCGAGCCTGATCAGGCCGTCCACATCCCTCCGGTTCGCGAGGTTCCTCAGCCAGAACTCCTGCGTCCCGAGGTCGCCGATCTCCTTCGTCAGGCCGCCGTGGACCGGGAAACCGAACGACCGGAGCGTCTCCCATACGCCCTCGCCCAGGTGCGTCGCCATCGCGTGGCCGAGGTGCGCCATGAGCCGGTGGGTCCGTGGCGACTTCGTCCGCGACTCGCGGTACGTCCGGAACACGCGACCGAGCTTCGTCCAGTCCACGTGGTCGTTCTCGGCCGGCGCGTGGCGGATCAGGATCTCCGTGAGAAATCCCTCGCTCGGCGCGTAGGCCGGGATCAGCCAGTAGGCGTTCTCGCGCTCGAGGTGGTGCTTCCGAAAGGCGTCACGACCCGCGCGCGACAGCGCTTCGAACCGGCCGGTCGGCCCCGCGAACATGTCCCGGACATAGATCGACCCGACGTTCGCGATGCCCTCGGTCAGCCCGCGCTTGTAGTCGTGGACCGGCCGCGTGTCGTCCACGCAGTGCGTCAGCTCGTGGTAGTAGAGCCCGGTGTCCACGCGGGTGCTTTCGTCCGCCGGATCCGCGTCGCCCACGCTGATCAGGCGGCCGCCGCCCGTCGCCGGGCCCGAGTAGGTCTCCTTGAAGTAGACGACGATCCGCTCGCCGGGCCGCACCGGCGTCCGGCCGAACAGGTCGCACATCAGGACCGCCGCCACGTCCAGCTTCCAGGTCGACGCACGCGGGATCGCCCGCACGAGCCCCTCCGGGCCGAGGAAGATGAAGCGGCTCGTCGGCACCGCGCCGATCCGCGCGAACGAGGGGTGGTCCGTCTCCCCCGCGAGCGTCCGCTCCTCCTCCTTCGATAGCTCGTAACAGATCCGGTGCTCGATCTTCTCGAGGAGTTCGTTGACCTCCGTGCGGAGCTTCTCCGAGATCGTCATGTCGATCCGGATCTCGAACAGCAGCCGCCGCCCGATCAGGAGACGGCGCCGCTTGATCTCCTTCTTCGCCGCCGCGAGGAGCTTCTTCGGGTCGCCGGCCGCCTTCTCCGAGATCTTCCGCGCCTCCTTCAGGGCCTCGTTGTCGAGGTCGCGGAGCAGGCGCGATTTCACGTCGACCACGTCCTTCTTCGCGCGGCTGGACGCGTTCGGCTCGCCGACCACCTTCGTGTTCGACTCCTCCTCCGCGACGCCGCCGATCTTCTCCATCACCCGCAGCGCCAGCTTCAGCTGCTTCGCTCCGAGCAGGTCGCTGGCCCGGTCCCGCAGCCAGCGCAGCTTCTCCGCCGCCACGAGACGGTCGAGAAAGACCTGCTCCGGCCCGGTGACCGGGAGCCCGTCCGGCGGCGGAAGCGCGAGGAGATCCTGCGTCACCGCGAGCTTCTCCCCGAGCGTCGCGGCCACCGCGATCGCCTCCGAGAGCAGGTGGAACGCGGCGGCCGTGTCGCCGCCGGCCGCCCGCTCCCGCGCGGCCGCCCGAAGCTCCTCGACGGTCGCCGCGCCCTTCGCCGCTTCGACGCGCCCGACCCGGTAGCGCCGGTCGCCGAAGGGCTCCTCGCCCCGCAGCACGAGGCGTCCCGCCCAGGCGTTCGGAACGGTCGGGTCCGCCAGGCCGACGAGGACCACGGCGGCCGGCCGGGAGCGGTCTTCCCGGGGCGGCACGACGACGGCCACGGTCCAGGAGACCGGCTCGCCCGGCTTCCAGAGGGTCGTCGCGACGGGCGGGACGTGATCGGCCTCGACGAGCGTGGCCCCGTCGACCGGGCTCGCGACGTGGAGGACGACGCGGTACCGCTCGGGGAGGGCTTTCTCCGTGACGAACGTCAGCCGGATCGACAGGCGGCCGGTCTCTCCGTAATGCGAAGGGAGGACCCCCGCCGAGGCGCGGACCGTGGTATCGTCCTCGTCGGCCCCGGTGGCCGGAAGGGCGGCAACGAGCCCGAGGCAGATGATCAGCAGGGGGGGGATCAGCCGGACGGATCGTGCGATCATGCCCGAACCGTACCCTCTTTCGTCACGGGAGGCCACGCCCGCGCAATTCCGACGAAACAGGCGGGAGGAGCGCGGGGTTTGATGTTCTAGACCCTTCTAGCGAGGCGCCGTATGCCCAGAATCCTCCTGCTCCTCGGCTTTCTGTCGCTGGCTCTCTCCGTCGGCGCGGCGGAGGAGAAGGGGCCGGCGAAGGAGAAGGGGAAGAAGAAGCCGCTCCTCGCCCTCGACGAGCTCTTTCGCGGCCGCGTCACCAGCCTGAAGGGCGACGTCGTCGAGATCTTCTACGACTTCAACGACGAGAAACAGCTCGACGACTGGGTCACCGTGAAGCCGTTTCGGGTCGACGGGAAGCTCGAGCTCAAGTACGAGAACAAGGGCGCCCGCCTGAAGGGCTCCGGCTGCCTGGTTCACCAGATCTCCTTCACCGGCAAGGTCGACCTGGAGTTCGACTGCACGCCCTGGTCGGAGAAGGACTTCGGCGGGATCGTGGCCGAGGAGGGCCAGAGCGACCAGTTCGTCCTCTATTCCGTCAACGACCTCCAGTTCCAGAAGTTCGACGGCGGGACGAGGCCGGGCCACATGATCTGCCGGTTCGGGATCATCGACCCCTCGGAGCCGGAGGGGACCTTCCCGTTCCGCTACGTCGCGCGCGGCAAGGCGCCGGAGATCCAGCGCTACAAGAAGATCCGCCTCGTCTGCAAGCACGACGGGAAGGCCGACGAGTTCGTGATCGGCGACAAGACCCTGAAGGGCCGGGAGCCCGGGCGCGACCTCCTCGACCTGATCGCCGGCGTCTACGTCGCGAAGTCCGGCTGCCTCGTCGACAACATGACGGTCCGGGGGAAGATCAGCCCGCGCTGGCTGAAGCAGTCCGGCGCCGAGTTGCGCCTGAAGACGCCCCCGAAGCCCGTCGAGGTGTCGCCGGCCGACATGGAGGCGCGCGAGAAGATCAAGGCGTTCGGGAAGGGAACGCTCGACGCCGTCGACCTGTTCCTCCTGATCGACAACGCCTCCGTTTCGAAGAAGGTCCGCGAGGAGGCGGCCGAGGCGCTGATCGGCACGGGGAACACGAAGCTCGTCAGCCAGATCGTCTCCCTCCTCTACTCCGAGGACGAGATCACGCGGGAGCTGGCGAACGACGTCATCAAGGCGCTGTGCGGCAAGAGCTTCGGCTTCAGCGCGAAGGACGACGAGGAGAAGCGGAGCAAGGCGATCCAGAAGATCCTCAAGCACATCAAGAAGTTCCCGAAGAAGTTCCAGTAGGGGAGAGAGTCATGAAGAGGTTCGGGAAGATCCTGGCCGCGGCCCTGATCGCGACGCTGGGCTTCGCGCTCGTCGCGGAGGATATCCTCGCCCGCGGCGGCCGTGGCGGTCGCGGTGGTGGCCGTGGCGGCGGCGGTCGGGGGGGCCGCGGTCGCGGCGGCAGCGGGGGCAATCAGAGCCGCAAGGAGGTCGTCAAGGACCTCGAGGAGCGGCGGGCCGCGGAGGAGCGCGAGGCGCGCATCGAGGCGGCCCGGCGGCTCGGCGCCCAGTCGGCTTTCGACGAGATGCAGGACAAGATCCTCGACGCCGAGCGTGAGGAAGCCGCCGCGAAGCGCCGGCAGGACTGGCGCGGCCTGGCGAACCCGGGTTAGGGGTCATGAGAAACCTGATCCTGGCCGTGACGGCCGTTCTGCTCCTCCTCCCCCTCGACCCGGCCCGCGAGGTCCAGGCCGCCGGCCAGGTCGACAAGTTCCTGGACCTCGGCGAGTTTCACCTCCGGCGGCGCTCGTGGAACGAGGCGAAGCGCTACTTCGCGAAGGCGAAGGAAGCCTCGCCCGGCGACGTCAACGCGCATGTCGGCTACCAGGAGGCGGTCCTCCGCTCGGGTAAATCGGAGGGCCTCCAGACGGAGTACGACAATCGCCACACGCGCGCCCCGGACAACCCGGCGAACGCGTACCTCCTCGCGCGGCTGCTCGATGCGGGGCCGGCGCTGAAGATCCTCGAGAAGGCCCCGCGGCCGACGTTCCACGTCCATCTCGGCAAGGCCCGGGCGCTGCGCGCGCTCGACCGGGGCGCCGACGCGGCGGGGGAGATCGCCACCGCCGAGGCGAGGTGTCCCGAGGAGCCGCGGGCCATGGGGCTCCTGGCCGGCTACTTCGAGGACGGCGGCCGGCACGAGAAGGCGGCGGAGCTCTACGCCGCCGCCCTGAAGCTCGCCCCGAAGCGGATCGACGCGCTGGTCGGCCTCGCGAACAACCTCCGGCTGGCCGGGAAGCTCGACGAGGCGATGACCACGATCGAGAAGGCCGCGAAGATCGACGGCGAGGACCCGGAGGTGCTCTACCGGAAGGGCCTGGTCCTGTTCGACAAGGGGGACGGCATCCACGCCGCGCAGGTCCTGGGGGGCGCGGTGGCGCTGGCGCCGAAGACCATCGAGTTCGTCCTGGCCTGGGGCGAGGCGTTCCTCCTCCAGGAGAAGTACCGGGAGGCGGAGAGGAAGTTCGAGATCGCGGTCGGGCTGGACGCGCGGCGCGTCGACGTCCGCCGGCGCCTGGCGCACGCCCAGGAGCTGCAGGACAAGAACGACGCGGCCCTCAAGAACTACAAGGAGATCGTGAAGCGGGCGCCGCTGGACAACGGGGCGCGGATCTCGATCGCCTGGATCTACATCAAGAAGGGCAAGTACGACTCGGCGCTGCGGGAACTGAAGCAGGCGTCGGACAACGATCCGAAGAACGCGATGCCGCACTTCCTGATCGGCTACGCGTACGACAAGATGGGTCGCTGGGGCGAGGCGGCGGACGCCTATCAGAAGGCGGTGAAGCTCGATCCGGAGTACGCCTGGGCGTGGAACAACCTGGGCCTCGATCAGAACTATCTGGGGAAGACGCCGAAGGCGGTCCGCAGCTTCCAGAAGGCGGTGAAGCTGGATCCGGAGAACCTCGAGTTCCAGTTGAACCTGGCGTACGCCTTCTACGACTCGAAGAAGTACAAGGACGCGGCGGCGACGTTCGGCGACGTCGTGGACCTGGATCCGAAGATGCGGACGGCGTGGGTCGGCCTGGGGCTCTCCCTGAAGAAGATGCGCAAGTACGCGGAGGCGAAGGACGCGTTCGAGAGGGCGCTCGAGTTGAACAGCGAGGACGCCGACCTGCATCTCATGGTCGGAATCATCTACGATGAGCAGTTGAAGGACGACGCGAAGGCGCTCGAGCACTACGAGGCCTACGTGAAGCTCGGCGGCACGGATCCGAACGTGAGCCGCTGGATCGAGGAGAAGCAGGAGAAGGTGAAATGACGCGAGCGGCCGTGTGGGTGATGGCGGTCCTGCTGGTCTTCGGGCTGGCCTTCAGTGGGGTGGCGCCGGCGAAGGAGGAGGGCAAGTCGTCGGACTGGGCGGAGAAGCTGGTCGGGGCGTCGGATGCGGACGAGCGGATCGACGCGGGCGTGAAGCTCGGCTGGAAGGATCCGGACGCGTTGGCGCTGGCGCTGGACCAGGTCGTGAAGGCGAAGGCGGAGGGTGACGCTCAGATCATCGCGGCGGTGGCGGTGAAGACGCGGGTCGTGAGCACGCGTTATCTGCTGGCGTGGGCGTTGTCGAAGCTGGAGGGCGCGGCGGTGGCGTTGCGCGAGCGGATCGACAACGATCATCCGTGGGAGACGATGCGGGCGATGGAGATCCTGGGGATCCTGAAGGATCGGGATTCGAAGGACGCGATGCTCCAGCAGTTGCGCAACGACAACATGCTGGTGGCGGTGCAGGCGGCGAAGAGTCTCGGGCGGATGGGGGACAAGAAGCTGGCGTCGGAGATGGCGGAGGCGTGTCTGACGCTCGATGACAAGCAGGTGCGGATCCATGTCGCGTGGGCGGTGCAGGATCTTCTGAAGAGTCAGAAGGGCGCGATGGGGGCGTTTGCGAAGCATCAGCGGAAGAAGGGGACGGCGGGTTTCCGGGCGAAGGAGGCGATGAGCATTCTCGAGGACGAGAAGTCGCCGCCGGTGGCGTACAAGTTGAAGTTGGACAGCATTCGCAAGATGTTTGCGCCGAAGAGGGGTCGGAAGTCGCCGCCGGTGAACGGTCCGTCGGAGAACAAGGATCGTTTCGTGCGGGTGCTCGCGCAGATGAAGAAGGACACGCCGGACTACTGGCACCTGGTGTCGATGAGTCTGCGCGAGGTGACGATTTCGGGTGAGCAGCAGCTGTTGTATTTCGACACGAAGAAGTTGAATTTCCGATTCACGGACCTGGGTGGTTGGGGTGAGCGCAGTGAGTCGGAGATGGACGAGTTGTATGCGTACTATTTGATCCGGTATGCGGCGATCATCTTTTTGGGTGGTCACATGGGAGAGGCGCAGGAGGGCCAGCGCGGCTGGGAGAAGGGTGTGCTGGAGGCGTACTGGTACGCGATGGAGTACACGAAGATCGCGGTGTCGGAGGACCCGACGGAGTTCTTCCTGTCGGTCATCAACAAGCGCCCCCCGCCTTGGGGGTAAGGCCCGGCCTTCTCACCAGGCTGCGCGGTTTCCGCCGGCCCTCGCAGCCCCGGGCTGCGTTGAAGCTCGTCGGAGACCCACTCGGGTCGACTCCTCGCTTCGCCTTGCCCGCGACCGCGATGCCTCGACGGAAACGCGGTTGGTCGTGCGCGTTATGTGGGGCATCGGTCGCGGAGGCCACGCCGCAACTCACCTCTGGCGTGTCTCGCGCACACCCTGGTGAGAAGGCCGGGCGAGGCCCGGCCGGCGTCTTTCCGCAGCTGACGGCCTGAATACTCCGACCGGGGTCCGGCAATGTCCTTCCGGACATGAGGGACACTTCGAGGTCAGCCCCGGGTTCCGCCAAAGCAGACCCTCCGATCCCCAATATGGATCGGAGTGTCGATTCTTGTCGACATGGCCCGGCACGGGTGTGATCCAGGTCGTCGTGCCGACCTCCGGCCGTTCACAATTCCGAACATGCGCGCCGCCGGTGGCCCATTCCGGCCCGGGAAGGGCGCGAATCGTGACTTCTCTGTCCGGCTTTGATACAATCATAAGTTAGGCCTGAGGCAGCGGTTAGGTTGGCGAGTGATCCGGTATCGGGGCTGGATGGTGGTCGG
>JBDLIY010000142.1:0-8851 GCA_039714635.1 Planctomycetota bacterium | reverse complement strand
GGAACTTCCTCTCCAGCCCGGACGACATCTACGTCCCCGCCGGCATGATCCGCAAGAACGGCCTCCTCACCGGCTCCCTCATCACCGGCAAGGTCGCTCCCCCGCGGAAGCCCGGCCAGCGCCCGTCCCTCGCCGTCCTCGGCACGGCGGACGGCCTGGAAACGACGGAGTACGGGCAGCTGACGCCGTTCAAGCACCTGACGACGATCGACCCCACGGAGTGGCTGCGCCTGGAGGGCGAGAGCGGCGACCCGACGCTGCGGGTCATCGACCTCCTCTGCCCCATCGGAATGGGCCAGCGCTGCCTCATCGTGGCGCCGCCCCGCACCGGCAAGACCGTGATGCTCCAGAAGATCGGAAACGCGGTCAACGAGAGCTACCCGGACATCAAGGTCTTCGTCCTGCTCATCAACGAGCGGCCCGAGGAAGTCACCGAGATGCGCCGGTCGATTCGCGGCGACGTGATCTCCTCCTCGCTGGACGAGCTCGCGCCGCAGCACATCAAGATCGCGGAGATGACCCTCGCCCGCGCCCAGCGCCTCGTCGAGGCCGGGGAGGACGTCCTCGTCCTGGTCGACTCCCTGACGCGCATGGCCCGTGCCTACAACATGGAGGTCGAATCCAGCGGTCGGACGCTCTCCGGCGGTGTGGACTCCCGCGCGCTCGAGAAGCCGAAGGTGCACTTCGGCGCCGCCCGCAAGGTGGAGAACGGAGGCTCGCTGACGATCGTGGCCACCGCCCTCATCGACACCGGCAGCCGGATGGACCAGGTGATCTTCGAGGAGTTCAAGGGCACGGGAAACTGCGAGATCGTGCTCGACCGCGGCCTCGCCGACCGGCGCACCTGGCCCGCGATCGACGTCGCGAAGTCGGGGACCCGCAAGGAGGAGAAGATCCTCCCGGAGGACGTCCTCTCCGGCAGCTGGATGCTCCGTCGCGTGCTCTCGAAGATGAACCCCATCGAGGGCATGGAACTGCTCGTGAAGAAGCTGGAGATCACGAAGACGAACGAGCTGTTCCTGGCGGCGTTCCAGAAGGCTCAGTAGCGGGGAGCGACCTTCAGGACCGGACTTCGCCGGCGTCCGCCGCGTTCAGGTTGCGGTAGACCATGATGCGCGGCGTCAGGTCCTCCACCGGCTGGTCGAAGGTCCCGATGGACATCATGCCGTAGCGGTCGGCCGCGCGGTCGCCCTCGGCGATCTCCTCCGCCGTGAGCTTCTCGCCCTTCTGGATCACGAGGAAACCACCCGGCGTGAGGAGTCCCGCCGCCTCGGCCACCGTGCCGGCCGCCGTCGTGACGGCCCGGGCGGTCACGAGGTGGAAGCGGCCCCGCCCCTCGACGAAGTCCCCGCCCCGGACGTGCCGGGCGGTCACGCGTCCCGCGAGGTCGAGCGCCCCGATCGCGTCCTCGAGGAACCGGACCTTCTTCGCCCGCGCGTCGATCAGCGTCATCTCGAGGTTCGGCGCGGCGACCGCCACCGGGATGCCCGGGAAGCCCGCTCCCGTGCCCAGGTCCAGCGCCGAGAACAGCCCCTGCACCGCCACGCCGATGTCGGCCAGTACCGGAAACAGGGCGAGGGACGAGAGGTAGAGCTTGCGCACGGCCTCCCCGGGATCCGTGACGCGGGTGAGGTTCACGTGGCGATTCCGCTCGACGAGGAGATCGAAGTGGCGCCGCAGGAGGTCGACCTGGCCCCCGTCGAGCTCGACGCCGATCCGGTCGGCGCGTTCCGCCAGGCCGTCGAAGGGATCGTCCGGAGAGGTCACCGTTTCCCCTCCCCGGCGGGACGGTTCCGCCGCAGCTTCTGCCAGCGCTCCCACTGCTCTTCGGTCAGGATCTCCTTCACGAAGACCTGGCTCTTCTCCACCAGTGCCTTCCGCCGCTCGGCGATGCCCTCGCGTTCCCCTCTCTGCATGTCCGCGCGCAGCTCGTCCTCCTCGTCCCTCAGATCGAGGAACCGGGCCCGGAGCTGCTTCCGCTGTTCGGGCGTGAGGTCGAGGAGATCCTCCAGGGCGCGCAGCTGCATCTGGAGCATGGTGAGGCGCGTAATCGCCCTCCGGCCATCCCGGGAGCTGGGATCGGTGGGGTGACGGATCTCGCGGATGATCCGGTCGCACCGCTGCGCCCCGAGGCCGGTCTTCCCCTCACGCCAGCGCACCAGGTGCGGCAGCGTCCCCGGCCCCATCGCCTGGATACCGTGGACGACGGAGCGGGCCACCGCGGGGTCTTCGGTCCCGAGCTTCCCGAGCAGCTGATCGAGCCAGGCCTCGGCCTCCGGACTGAGCGGAGGGGCGTTCTGCCCGGGCGCGGCGACGTCGTCCTTCGTGGCCGGCCGGATCGAGCAGCCCACCACCGGAACGTCGAAACGCTCGACAGGTTTCCCGGCGAGCACCGCCGCGACGGCGGCCGCCAGGCCCGAGACCGCGCCCCGATACCGCAGGACTCCGGGCGCGTCGAAGACGAAGAAGGTCGGCGTGACTTCCGCCCCGAAAGCGGTAGCGACCCGGCCGCCGGGGTCCCCCGCCATGGTCCGTTTCGACTCGACGAGCTTCGCGTACTCGCGGAGGACATGGTCGTTGTCGGCGCCGTTGGGGAACAGGGAGACGACGGCGAGTCCCTTCTTCCCGTGCTCCGCGAGGAGTCCAGCCACCGCCTTCTCCGCGGCGCGGGTGAAGGGGCAGTTCGCGCCGGCGATCTCGACGACGACCGCCCTCGCCCCCTCGGCGGCGAGGAGGTCCTTCAGGCGAACCGTCGTCCCGTCGGCCGTCTTCAGCTCGAAGGCCGCGCCGGCCTTGCCGACCTCGAGCGGGGCCGGGTCCGCCGGGTCAGCCTTCCCGGCTTTCTCGTCCTCCGCCCGTGCCGGAGAGAGGAGCCCCGCCAGCGCGGCGAGGACGAGGAGCGAAGCTCGAATCATGGAACCGTCTCCGTTGGGCCGGGTCGATCCCGGCCGGGACGATCAGCGACCCCAGCCGCGACGACTGCCGAACTGTTTGTTGACCTCATTCATGATCTTCTTCGCCTTGCGGCCGCTGACAACCTTTCTCAGCTTCTTTTCGAGATCGTTCTTGAGGTCCTGCAGGCGCTTGTGGTCCCCGTCCCGGGCCGCGGCGACGGCGTCGTTGCCGTAGTCGGTCAGGAGGGGCTTCACCCGTTCGCGCTCCTTCTCCGTGAGTTCCGCGCCGTCCATCACCCGATCGACGCGCCCCTCGACGGAGCGGCTGCCGCCCCGGCCACCCCGGCGTCCGCGGCCGCCGCGGTCGGGCTCCTGCTTCGACTTGTCCACCTTGATCTCGCCCGGCTTCGCGTCGTCGACCTCTTCCGGGTCCCAGGGGATGCGCTTCCGCTTCAGCCACTTCTCCGTGAGCTTCCCCGAGATCGAGAGCTTCGTGACGCGCAGGGAGGAATTCAGGACGAAGAAGGCGGGCTGGACGGACTCGAGCTTCCCGTAGCGGTCCGCCGCGGTCATCTTCTTCCCCGCGAACTTGAACAGGTTGTTCGGTCCGAACTTCCGGACTTCGACGTCGATCTTCTTCCCCGCCTTCAGCGTCGGCTTCGTCGAGCGGGAGAGGTAGCGGAAGAGGGTCTCGTCGCGGGCGGCACCGGAGTCGTCGGCGCCCACCATCGTGATCATGTGCTGCCGCGGCGTCTGGCGGTCCTTCTTGCAGAAGTAGGTATCCGCCAGGGAGAAGAGGAGGAACTGGTCGCTGCCCCCGCCGTCGAGCAGGACGGCTCCCACGTCGTTCGGCGTGCGCGAGGTCATGCTGAACTTCAGTTCGACGTCCGCCTCGAAGACGCCCTTGTGGGCGAAGGCGCCCACGCCCTCGCCCGCGAGGACGCCGAGCTTCTCGTCGTGCCGGAAGCCGCCCCGCGCGGAGTCGCGGAACGGGTTCGCGGTCAGGAAGTCCGCGAGGCACTCCTTCTTCGCGAAGTCGTACTCGAGGGTGATCCGGCGGGCCTTGAACGAGACGACCTTCCCCTGGAACGCGGCCTTCACGGCCGAGAGATCGGGAGACGTCTTCTTCTCTTCCTTCGACTCCTTCCCCGCGGCGACGGAGAGCGGCAACAGGAACAGGAGCGCGAGCAGGAAACGCAAGGGAGATCTCCTTCCGACGGCCGGCGATTCGGTGCGGCCCGTACAGGAGACTTTACCCCGGCGGGGCGTTCCGGTTTCGCGGGAAGCATCGGCGGATTATCCTGACTCATCCGGGCCCGCCCTCTACCATGTGCCCTTCCCCGGACTTTGAGTCCACGGAGCCCGACCACGAATACGCCGCACATCAGTGACGAGACGGAACCGGTTCCGGTCCCGCCCTGCCCCACCTGCGAACCGGTGGAGGGCGCCGCCGACCCGGAGGCCGGCGAGGGTTCCCCCTGCCCGATCTGCGGACGGCCCCTGCCCCTTCCGCTCGGGCTGCCGGGCGGCACGGTCCTCACGACCCTCCTGTACCGGAGGATCCTGGGCCAGACGATCCATGAGGTCTGGGAGACGGCCCGGAACATCATCGAGGACGAGCGGCTTCGGACGAACCTGCTCGCCGCGATCGATCCGGAGACGCCGGACGGCTACATCTCGGTCGGAACCGTGGACGTCCCCGATCCGGTGACCCCCGTGGTGCGGGAGGTCGTCGAGAAGGAGCAGGCCGGGGAGCGGGTCGTGGTGCGGCGGCTGCTGTTCGCGCTCGCGAAGCGACGGGCGCTCCTCACGACGATCCTGAAGGAGACGTACGGGGCGGGCTTCAAGCGAGACGAAGCACGCGTCGCGGCCCGCCTGGGCTTTCGCCTGGACACGGTGAAACAGGCGGTCAAGGGCAAGAAGCTGGTCCGCGTCTGACGGGAATCCCTTCGAGTCAGGACGAGGGACCCTGCAATCCGGCAGCTTGACAAAGATCAGGTGAAGGAACTGAAAATGGGCCATCAACCGGCGATGCCCACGGAGCTGTCGAAGCGGTCCACCATGGTGCGGCTGCTTCAACTGCTGATCGTGCTGGCGATCTTCTTCATCGCGATCAGCCTCATGGGCGGCGCGCTGAAGCTGCTCACGAAGAGCTACGTGAAGGAACTGCTGGAGCAGGCGACGTCGAATCCCGTCGTCGGTCTGCTGCTCGGTATCCTGACGACGAGCATCATCCAGTCGTCGTCCACGACCACGACGATCGTCGTGACGCTGACGGCCGCGGGTACCATCAGCCTGGGCTCCGCCGTCCCCATCATCATGGGCGCGAACATCGGGACGACGGTCACGAACACCCTCGTCTCCCTCGCCCACATCAAGCAGAAACAGGAGTTCCAGAAGGCGCTGGCAGCCAGCACGGTCCATGACTTCTTCAATATCATGGTGACGTGCATCCTGTTCCCGCTGGAGGTGGCGTTCGGCATCCTCCAGAAGTCGGCGATCCGAGTGCAGGAGTTCGTCGTCGGCGCGGACTTCGGCAAGGTCTCCGGCCTGAAGGGGGCTATCAAGCCGATCGTCTCCTTCATGCTCGACAACCTGGGGCCGACGATCTGCCTGATCCTCTCCCTGATCCTGCTGTTCATGTCCCTGACGCTGATGGTGAAGATCATGAGGGCGATCTTCATCCACAAGATGGCCCGGGTGATGGACCGGGTCCTGTTCAAGAACGCGGTCACGGCCTTCATCGTCGGGATCATCTTCACGATCCTGGTGCAGTCGTCGAGCGTGACGACGTCGCTGGTGGTGCCGCTGGTGGGCGCCGGCATCCTGACGCTGCGCCAGATCTTCCCCTACACGCTGGGCGCCAATATCGGAACGACGATCACCGCGTTCCTGGCCGCCCTGGCGTTCGCGGCCGGCGCGGAGGGCGAGGCGGCGGCGACGGCCGGCCTCGGCCTGACCGTGGCCATCGTCCACCTCCTGTTCAACATCTTCGGCATCGTCCTCGTCTACCCGTTCAAGGCGATCCCGATCTGGATGGCGGAGTGGCTCGGCCGCGCGATGACGATCTCACCGAAGCGCGCGGCCCTGTTCATCCTTCTGTACGTCGTGCTTCACGTCGCCCCGCTGGCGATGTTCATCTTCATGTAGTCCGGAGAATCGAGCCATGTGGAAAGACCTTTGGAACATCCTGAGCCAGGGCGAGTCGCTCCTCGACGAGGCCCGCGCGGAATGCCTGCGCATGATGGACATCGGAGAGGAAATGCTGGAGATGGTCCTCCAGGCGATGGTCGAGGAAGTTGACGAGGGCATGCTCGAGCGCATCGCGAAGGAGGACCGCATCCTGAATGCGGGCCAGATCACCGTCCGGAGAAAGGTCTTCGAGCACCTCGCCGCGAGCAAGGGGCAGGACCTGCTCCCCGGCCTCGTGATGACGAGTGTGGTGATCGACCTCGAGCGGATCGGCGACTTCGTGAAGAACATCGGCGAGCTGGTCACGTTCATCCCCGGCCGGCTCGAGTTCCGCGACTACGAGCACCGCTACATGAGCGTGGTGGAGCGGACCTGCGAGATGTTCACGCGGACGCGGGAGGCGTTCGAGAAGCGCGATCCGGACGCGGCCCGGGATCACGTGGACTTCTACGGCGGGATCTCGCGCGACGCGGACGGCCTGCTGAAGGCGATCCTGGAGACGGGCGGCCCCGACGACACGATCGAGCGCCGGATCCTCGGCCTGGTGATGCTGCTCCGCTACCTCAAGCGCATCGCCGCGCACCTGAAGAACATCTGCACGGCGATCAGCAACCCGTTCCCGAGGATCGGCTTCCGCCCGAAGGCGACATAGCCCCGAATCCGGTAGTACGGAGGCGTAACCGTTTTCACCGGATTCGGCGTACCGGCCCGGGCGCGCCGTTCGCCGAAATCGCGTAGAAGCGTACACTCGGCCGATCTGCTCGGGATCGGCCCGGCGGCCGACGAGACCGTGAAGTCGACCTGCCCGCGGTGCCGGGCGGAGTACACGATTCCGTCGGGGAAATGGGATCGGGCTCGTCGGCAGGACGAACGCTACCGCGGTGGAAGGACGGTGAATCGCTTTCGCCCTTCGATCCGGTAGATGAGGAAGTCGTCATCGACCGTCAGCACCGTCTCCAACTCCTCGCGTCGAGCGAGACGCACCAGCGAGGCGGAGTGCTCAGGTCTGCTCCCACGGATTGATGAGCATCGCCCCGGTTTCACGGAAGTCGTCGACATTGCGTGTCACAACGCTGATTCCGTGCCGGATCGCCGTCGCCGCAATGAGGCCATCTGACACCGAAACGGCCTTACCCCGCCGCCGGGCCGCAGCGGTCAGCTCGCCCCAGGTTCGAGCGGTGTCTCCATCGACCGGGAGGATCCTCTCCGCATAGTCTCGCTCCAGGGTCAGCAGCCAGTCGCGGAGCAGGTTCTTTCTCTTGCCGACGGGAAGCAGCGCGATGCCCTTGGCCAACTCACCGATGGTGATGACGCTGAGGAACAGATCCTCAGAGCAGATCGATTGCAGCAGTGCGAGGACCCCGGGGTGCCCCTTGCTTCGGCGCGCCTCCGAGATCACGCAGGTGTCGAGCAAG
Source organism: Planctomycetota bacterium (assembly GCA_039714635.1). Lineage (GTDB taxonomy): Bacteria > Planctomycetota > JAJSAM01 > JAJSAM01 > JAJSAM01 > JBDLIY01. Next base: position 1,350 of record JBDLIY010000142.1, on the reverse strand, counting down.
AGCCTCACAACTCGATTTCCCGCATGGAGTCGTGGGACCGCTCAAGGTCGAGGCTGTGCGTGTCCGGTCCATCAAGAAGAAAGTCCTTGAAGTCGATCCTGATGCCGGCCAGTCGCTCGAAGTCATCTTCGGACAACACGACGACCACGCTATCCCTGCGCCGGATGCGCTGCGGGCCTTCCGTCAGGGCCCGGCGCACCACCTCACTGAACTTGTTCTTGGCCTCTGCGAGCTTCCATTCCATGGCGTCCTCGATATACTCTAGATGATCTAGCTTATTGTCAGCCATCACCACCGGCGGGTCAAGGGGGAATCTCCGGGATCGCGTACCGGCGCGAAGGCGATGACCAAGCGGTGTCAGGACCACTTCACCCACGCTCCCGGGCCCGGCGGGATGCGTGTGACGCTCGGGATCGGCCGGGCCAAGGCAACCGACATCGAACCGGCACCGGCCCCCCCGCCCGGGTGACGAGTAGCGGCTACCGCGGGGGAAGGACGGTGAATCGCTTTCGAACTGGAAGGGATGGGGCGCGGAGTCCTTCCGTCCGCAGTCCTGCTTCGCATCGAAGATCGCCACGATGGTCCGAAGGAAGGAGGTGGAGGACGGTGGCTCCGCAGGGAATCACGGCCCCCGCGAAGCTCCCCGGCCCCCGAAGGCCCCGAAGTAGAAGAGCCCGCCGGTTTCGCCCGGCGGGCCCGATCTCTTCGGAGCAGTTCGGCTCCGGCGTGCGTGGTAGCCCATACGGGACTCGAACCCGTATCTCAGCCTTGAGAGGGCTGTATCCTGAACCGATTAGACGAATGGGCCACTTGTATTCGGGTAGTGGCAGAGGTGCCAGGACTCGAACCTGGAACCTCCTGATCCAGAGTCAGGCGTTCTACCAATTGAACTACACCTCTACCCGATTGTGTTTTCGGGCTGTCCCCCCGGTTCACGAGGACAGGCCCCGCATCCTACATTTGGATAAACCGGACTCAAGGATTTTCGGCCCTGATTTTCTCCGCGATTTCCGGCGCCGCGCGGAGCCGTGAAACCGTCTTTTCCCGCCCCAGGATCTCCATCGTGTCGTAGAGCGGAGGGCTCACCGCGCGACCCGTCAGAGAGACGCGGATCGGCTGCCCCACCTTCTTCAGCTCGGTCTCATTCGCGGCCAGCCACGCGTCCGCCGCCGCCTCGAGCGGCTCCGCCGTGAACGGCTCGACCTCCGCCAGCGCGTCGGCCAGCGACGGGAGCAGGGCCGCCTTGCCGAGCTTCAGGTGCTTCTTCACCGCCTTGACGTCGTACTCCGGCTCCGCGGCGAAGAACGGCGCCAGGCCGTCCCGGAGGGCGACCAGCGTGTCGCTCCGGAC
>JBDLIY010000141.1:0-8885 GCA_039714635.1 Planctomycetota bacterium | reverse complement strand
TCCAGGAGTGCGGCGTGATCCGGGTCTGCAAGGAGATGAAGGAGTACCACGCCTACGGCGCGCCGCGCGGCTCCGCCGGCTACTGGTCCTCCGGCGACGACGAACTGGTCTTCCCCGACCTCTCCCGGAGCAAGAAGGAGGACAAGACCACGATCGGCGTCCTCCACCACGAGGGCTTCCACCAGTACATCCACTACGCCCTGGCCGGCAACGCGCCCCCGATCTGGTTCAACGAGGGCTTCGCGGAGTACTTCTTCTGCGTCAGCATGAAGTCGCGGGGGAAGAAGCTGAAATTCGACAAGAAGCACCCGATGCGCACGGACTTCTTCAAGTCCAGGGCCGGGAGCGGCAACTACACCCCGATCCGGGACTTCATCTGGCTTTCCCAGGGGGAGCACTACAGGCAATCCGGGCTGCACTACGCCGAGGGCTGGGCGCTCTGCACGTGGATGATGCGCGTGACGAAGAACGAGCGATATCGCCGGATCCCGATGATCCTCTTCGAGGAGATGCAGAAGGCCTTCGTGGCGCAGAAGGAAGAAGGACCCCGCGGGTTCCCGGGCGGGGGGTGGGGCCGAGGACCGAGGGGCAATCCGATCCTGAAGGCGGCGACCGAGAAGGCCTTCGAGGGCGTCGACATCGACCAGCTCGAAAAGGACTTCATCCGGGACGTGAAGAAGAAGATGTAGGCTCTCTCCCGTGAACCGAAAGAAGAGCGGGCGAGAGATCAGCCGCCGGGACTTCCTGCGGATCTTCCCCGGCCTCGCCGCGAGGCGAGCCGAGGAGATCAAGGACACGATCGGCGAGGCCACGGGGCGCCGGAAGAAGAAGGCGCCGAAGAAGCCGAAGCCCCCGCCGCGGGACGTCGAGCCGCGGCTCCCGGCCTTCGGCGAAACGATCGACGGTATCCCGAACCACCACCCCTGGATCGCCACCGCGCACGCGATCGCCGCCTGGATGCGGCGGCCGCGCTCCTACGCATGGATGCTCGGCGCCACGGGCGAGGCCTTCATCACCGCCTACTCCCGTGAGGATCCGGCCGCGGCGCTCCGCCACACCCCGGGCAACTCGTTCCTCGCCTCGCTGGCCGTCACCGGGATCGTCGCCCGCGCGGCCCACGGCGGACCGTTCGCCCCGGCGATCGGCGGCGTGGACGTCGCCCTCGGCCGCGACCTCGTCCCCGTGATCGCCACCCGGGACGGCCCGGCCCTGATCCGGGACGTCGACATGGACGCGGAGCTCGCGAACTGGATCCGCCCGGGCCGGGAGCGCGCGGACGTCGCCTTCGTCGACCTCGAGGAGCACTGGGGCGACGGCTGGTGGCCGGGCGGCGGCGGGGCGTTCCTCCGCGTGACGCTCGAGCTCGCGGAGGACCGCGACGCGGCCCGCGTGACGACGCCCGCGATCGAGGCGGCGGCGATGCTCCTCTCGCAGGCCGCGACGTCGCCGCTGGCGATGGGCTCCGCGGCCTGGGAGGCGTTCGCGGAAGACCTCCGCGAGGGCCGGCTGGAGGGAAACGCGGCCGAGACGATCGTCGGCGAGCTTCTCCCGAAGCTGGCCGTGGCGCGCGTCGCGGCCGGCACCTTCCTCGAGGAGATGGCCCAGGCCGTGCCGGACACGAGCCGCGAGGCCATCCTGGACGCGGCGCGGAAGTTCCGCGAGATCCACGCGCCGGCGGGCGGCGGCGAGGTCTTCGGCACCGGGCTGCTGCCCGAGGTCGCGGAGTGCGTGATGGAGGATCAGCTCGTCGAGCCGGTGAAGCTCGAGGATCCGGCGTACCGGGAGCGGGCGGCGGATCTGCTCCTCGAGGTGCGCGACCGGGAGCTCGAAGCCGCGGATCTCATCCGCGAGGCGTTCCACTCTTCCTGAACGGGACCCCATGATCGAGCTCCTCGTCGTCTCGGTGATCTGGTCGTTCTCGTTCCCCCTGATCGGGATGTACCTGAAGGGCCTCGACGGGAGCTTCGTCGCGTTCGCCCGGATGGCGCTGGCGTTCCTCGTCTTCCTGCCGTTCCTGCGACCCCGCCGGATCCCGCCCGACCTGGCCCTCCGGCTCGTCGGGATCGGGGCTCTCCAGCTGGGCGTGATGTACGTCGCCTACCTGAACTCCTACCGGTTCCTGAAGTTCCACGAGGTCGCGCTCTTCACGGTCCTCACGCCGCTCTGGATCACCCTGATCGACGGCGCGATCTCCCGCCGCCTGACGGTCCGGTTCCACCTCGCCGCCGGAATCGCGATCGCCGGGGCCGTCGTCCTGAAGTGGCAGGGGAAGGACCTCACCGGCGATTTCATCGGCATCCTGCTGGTCCAGGTCTCGAACGCGGCGTTCGGGGTCGGGCAGGTCCTCTACCGGCGGACGATGGCCGGCGCGAAGGATATCCCCCACCGGCGGGCGATGGGCTGGATGTACATCGGCGCGGTCTGGGTGACCCTGGCGGCTACGGCGGCGACGACGGACCTTCCCACGCTCTCGGTGACGCCGGCGCAGGCCGGGGTGATCGTCTACCTGGGGATCGTCGCGGCCGGGCTGGGTTTCTTCCTGTGGAACCGCGGCGCGACGAAGGTCTCCGCCGGCGTGCTGGCGGTGATGAACAACGGCTACCTTCCGATCGTGATCGTGGTCGGCCTGGTGGTCTTCGGAAAGGACGCGGACCCGGTCCGCCTGGCGATCGGCACGGTGCTGATCGTGGCGGCGCTGCTCGTGAACGGGCGGAGCTTATCGGCTGATTCCTGGCGTGGGCGCCAATAATGTCGCGCTGTTATTGGCACATTCGCACAGAAAGTGCCGATATTCCGGCCCGTGTTCGCAGGTCGTGACACACGTCCTGCATGGAGAGAGCGCTCGATCGACGATTTCCGCCTACCATGGACCCGAGCCCACCCATGCTCCGGAAAGCCGCCCTCATCGCCCTGCTCCTGGCCCTCACGCTCCCCGCCCTCGCCCAGGACGCGTTCGAGCGCGGCCTGAAGGCGTGGCAGAACGCCATCGACCGGCCGCCCCTTTCGAAGCGCCTCGGCGGCATGAACGCGCTGGCCCGCTCGCGCGACGTCCGCGCGATCCCCGTCATCGCGGCCCGTTACGCGAAGCCGCGCGTGCCGAAAGACCACGAGCGCTACCTCCTCGCCCGCGTGACCGGCGAGCACTTCCGACGACCGGAGCACGTCGCACCGCTCACGAAGTTCCTGAAGAGACACCGGCACGACGCCGACGGCTGGCTCTGGTTCCAGGGCCTCCACGCCGCCGCCCGACTGGACGACGTCGCGCCGATCCTCGAACTCGTCGGGAACGACCGCGAGCCGCCCTTCGTCCGCGCCGGAGCCCTCGAGACGCTGGCCGACGAACGGCGCGCCGAGATCCTCGACCTCGTGCCCGCGCTGCTCGGCGGCAAACTCCCGAAGAAGGAGCGAGCGCGGGCCCTGCTCGCCGGGAGCGCCGCGGCCGGCCTGCGGGCGCTCGCCGACCGGCGGGGGGAAGAGAGCTTCACCCGGGCGGCGAAGACCCTGGTCGGGCTGCTCGACAGGAAAGAGATCCCGGATCACGCGAAGCTCGCCGTCGCGCGCCACCTCGCCGCGACGTTCGGGTCGCGGAAGGTGACCCTCGACCCGGCGTGGTGGATCGGGATCATCGACCGGGCCCCCTCGAAGGATCCGTCGGAGACGAAGTCGGTGGCGCTGCCCCGCTTCATGGGGCTCGAGGCGACCGGGCGGCGCGTGGTCTACCTGATCGACCTGTCGGATTCGATGCTCGACCCGCTCTCCTACGCCGAGACGACGCGGGCGCGTCGCGTGCCCTTCGACGGCTCGCGGGAGTTCCCCTGGGGGATCGTCTCGAACCGGTTCGAGTTCGCGCGGGAACACCTGCGGCGGTCGCTCAAGGCGCTCCCGTCGGACGTCCGCTTCGCCATCATCGGCTTCGGCGACGAGGCGGAGCCGTTCCGCAGCACGAAAGCTCTCGTCCCCGCGAGCAAGGGCAACGTCGCGAAGGCGATCCGTGAACTGGACAGGATCGAGGCGAAGCCGGACACCACCGGGAAGAAGCGGCCGCACGGTGTGCTCCGCGGGACGACGAACCTCCACGGCGCCCTGCGCAAGGCCTTCCAGCTGACCTCGCGCGGACTCGTGAACGAGAACGAGCACGTCGCGGAGGCCACGTTCCGGGACGGCGCGGACACGATCTTCCTGCTGTCCGACGGGAAGCCGACGAAGGACGACTTCGCGGCCAACGACATGGCGGTGGGCGGCCGCACCATCACCGATCCGGAGACCGGAGCGTCCCGGCCCGACAACACCCGGCGCACGGGCAGCTTCTTCGGGCCCTACCGGAACCCGGACCATCTCGTCGCCGACGTCCACCGGATGAACCTCTTCCGCAAGGCGGAGATCCACACGATCTCCATGGGCGACGCCGACCTGTTTCTCATGCACCGGATCGCGATGCTCGGCCTCGGCCGCTACCGGAACCTCGGCGGCAACGGGGTCCTCGCGCTGAACGGCTCGAGCGCGCTCTCCTTCGCGCTGCCCGAAAAGCCGGAGAAGTTCACGCTGGAGTGCTGGGTGAACGCGCCGCCGCCGCGCCGGCCGATGGCCCTCGTCGCCGATACGGAAGGGGCCGGCTTCGGGCTCTTCCTCCGCGACAAGGACAAGGCGAAACCGTACGCGGCGGTGCGGGTCGGGAAGGTCGACCTCAAGGTCTACGCGGAGGACGGCTGGAAGTGGAAGCGCTGGAACCACCTCGCCATGACCTGGGACGGGACCATCCTCCGCCTCTTCGTGAACGGGACGCCCGCCGGCGAGCAGAGCGGCGAGGGATTCGTTCCGAGCGAGCGGGTGCTGATGGTGGGCGCGGAGCCGGCGAAGGACGATCGGCCGCGCCAGTTCGCGCGCGGCGCGGTGGACGAGGTCCGGCTCACGAACGCGGTCGTCTACGAGAAGAAGTTCACGCCGCGGACGACGTTGCCCGGCGACGCCGGCACGCTGCTGCTCCTTAAGTTCGACGGGGACGGCGCCACACCGTTCTCGGACGCCTCGCCCCACCGCCATCCCGCAGAAGTGCACGGCAAGCCGCGCGTCCGCGGGCAGGCGAGGTGACGAGCGCCCTCACCGTGGTTCACGAAGGCCATGACAGGCCCCCGAAAGAACGTACACCCGGTGTAACCTGCACTCCATGTACGTTGCGTCAGACGGGATCTGCCCCCGGGCCCTACTTCAGATCGCGTAGCCGGCTGAGGATCGCCGTCCAGCCCATCAGGTGGCCCTGGCGCTCCTTCGCCTCGGCCTCGCCCTCGCCGTAGGCCGCGTGCGTCACCCGCAGCTTCGTGCCGTCGCCCTCGGGGAGGAACTCGACCGTCACGGTCCGCGTCGGCGAGTCCGGCATGTGGTCCCAGGCCCAGGTGAAGACCAGGCGCTTCCCGGGTTCCGCCTCCTTCACCTCGCCGCGCAGCGTCCACTTCGCGTTCGGCCACTCGAGGACGTAGGCGCCGCCCGCCTCCGGCACGACGGTCGCCTTCTCCGACCACCACTTCGTGAGCAGGTCGTTCTTCGTGAAGTGGTCGTACATCCGAGCCGGCGTGAACCTCGCGAAGACGCCCTCCACGACCAGCTGATCCGGCCCGCCCGGGACCTCGAGGACCGCCGCGGGCTTCGGGTCGAAGAGGTGCTCCGTTTTCGTCTCCGAGAGGACCATCACGTTGCCGCCACCCCAGTCGGACTTCAGGATCCGGCCGTCGTCGGAGACCCAGACCGGCATCCCCCCCTCCGCCTTCACGATGTCGATCCGGTGGGCCGCCCGCCCGTCGACCTCCTCGGAGCGGCCGTAGACCAGCTTCGACTCGCCGAGCGGCACGAACGAGTTCGCCTCGTCCAGCTCCTGGAACGAGAGCTCGCCCCCCTCCCCGAACGGAACGCCGGGGCAGAGGACGAACAGCATCCCGGTGATCGCGTCGTCCGGGATCTTCAGGTCGACGGGAACCTGCGCGCCGGAGGAGACCGCGGTGCCCCTCAGGCGGTCGCCCTCGCGGGTCGCCACCGAGATGACCTCACCGGCGACGCGATAGTCGGCCCTCGTCATCCGGCCGGCGGCGTCGAGGGAGAGCGCGCGGCTCTCCTCGTAGGCCCCGCCGGACCAGGCGATCTTCAGCTCCCAGGCGACGTCGAGACCGCCGCCCCCGGGCGTGGTGAGGACGAGCTTCGCGTAGCCCTGGGGCTCGCCGGTCTCGTCCTGGAGGCGGTACCAGAACTCGCCGGTCGAAACGGATGAGATCATCGGGTGGGTCTCCACTTCGTGGACACGGGCCTCACGGTTCCCGGCGCAGGCGGACGCGACCAGGGCCAGGAGCAGGATCACGGTTCTCATGGGTCACCTCGCGAAGGCGCCGATGATAACATCCCGCCCCGCGAGGAAACCGGACCGGGTTGCGTCGGCCGCTCCCAGGGATATGATTCGTTCCGGAAGCTGTACGGCCCGGTCGATTCACTGGAGAAGATCGCCATGCGTATCCCCCCGTTCTGCCTCGCCGGCCTCCTCGTCCCCGTCCTCCTCCTCATCCCGGCCGTCGCCTCGGCCCAGGGGATCGACATCCACTCCGGACAGAAGGTCGACGGCGGCATCGACGACGCGTCGGACTTCCAGGTCTTCCGGTTCCACGCGCTGGAGGGCGACCTCCTTTCGATCAAGCTCAAGGTCCCCGGCAGGAGCGATCTGGAGCCCCTCGTCCAACTCATCGGACCCCGGGACGAGTTCGAGATCCCCGCGGTCGTTTCCGGGAAGTTCCGGCTGAAGAAGCTGCTCCTCCCCGACTCCGGGCTCCACATCTTCGTCGTCTACGGCGCGGGCACGACGGGCGCGTACAAGATGGCCTTCAAGCAGAAGCACGCGAAGATCGAACCGGTGACGAAGATCCTCAACCCCGCGTCGACCTACAGCCTGGCGCTCCCGGCGGGGGCAAAGGTGACGTTCGACCTGAAGGCGGCGAAGGGAATCGACGTCTTCCCGGGCATCGACGAGCTCATCGACCCGACGGACACGGACATCCTCGATCCGGACCGGCGGAAGGAGAGGAAGAAGAAGGCGAGGCTGGTGGTGCCGGAGTGCGCGCACTTCGGATACCACACGATCGAGGTGCGGGCCCGCGCCGGCGAGGGGGCGGCGATCCTCAAGACGAAGATCAAGGCCCCGCGTCCTCCGGTGAAGAAGCTCACCCGGGACAACGGCTTCGAGTCCGTGGTCTTCCTCATCCGGGCGCCGGACGGCGTGGGCGGCTTCGACCACGGCGTGCTCGCGGAGGTCCGCGGGGAGAGCGTCACGGGAGCGACGCTGCACTTCCCCGCCGGAAGCGGAATCGAGCCCGTCGCCCTGCCGGAAGATTCGGGCGATTTCTCACACATCCAGACCGGCGTCTACCCCGACGGCGTGTACGAACTCGTGATCGTCCGTACCGGAGACGCCGTGGAGCGAAGGAAGTTCCACATCCACGACAGCTGGCCGGCCGAGCTCGCCCTGACCGTCACCGATGGCGACACCGCGACTCCCACTCTCTCGTGGACGGGCGGGTGGGGGGCGATGGTGATCTACGTCGGGACCGAGGAGTACGACTCCGAAGAGGGCGAGTGGATCGAGGAATACGGCACGCTCATGTCCGGCAGCGCGACGTCCCACACGGCGCCCACCGGGCCGCTCGACGCGGTCCCTCACGGCTTCCAGGTGATGGCGATCGGCCAGGGGCTGAAGGCGACGATGCAGGAGGTCCGTCCGGAATAGCCCATCCCACGGCTTTCCGACGGGCTGCCGGCCCGCCGGGGGATAGGATTCCCCCGAAGGGCGAACTTCACTGTCCACTCCTGGAGAATCCAGCAATGCGCATGCTCACGTGGGGCCTCGCGGGCCTCGCCGTCCTGTTCCTCGTCCCGGCCGTCGCGTCGGCCCGCAGCGTCGAACTCCAGTCCGGCCAAAAGGTCACGGCGGCCTTCGACGGCACCGACGACGTTCACGTCTACCGGTTCGAGGCCCTCGAGGAAGACCTGGTGTCGCTCTCCTTCGCGGTCCCGAAGAAGAGTGAACTCGAACCCGTCATCGAGCTGGTGGGGCCCACGAGCGAGTTCGAGTTTCCGCCGCTCGAGAACGGCAAGGCGAAGCTCGACGGGCTCGTGATCGAAGAGACCGGCCTCCACTGCCTCCTTGTCCACCGCGCGGGGACGCGGGGGTCCTACAAGATCAAGTTCAAGCAGAAGCACGCGAAGGTGGAGCCGGAGCGCCGGAAGGTCCCGGGGAAGTACTACGTCTGGCTGCCCGCCGGAGCGAAAGCGAAGATCACGGTGAAGGCGGAGAAGGGCTCCGACCTCCACCCAGGCATCGATAGCATCGTGGACCCGCTCGGGAACGAGATCCTCGACCGGTCGACGCTCCGGGAGAAGAAGGGGAAGGCCACGGCGAAGATCGACCGGGCCGCCTGCCTCGGCTACTACACGGTCTACCTCGCGGCCCGCGAGGGCACGGGCCAGGACGTGATCGGCACCGCGAAGTTCAAGCCGGCGAAGGCCTGGACGAAGAAGCTGACGCAGAAGACCTGGTTCGAGTCGCACGTGTCGGCGAGGCGCACGTCGACCGGGCCCGACACGTACCGATACGACATCGTCGCGGAGGTGAGGGGCGACTCCGTGACCTCCGCGCTGCTCCGGTTCCCGGCCGACAGCGGTAACGACGACGTGCCGCTCGTGCTGGAGGGAGACCGGCTGCGGTACACCGAGAGGCAGCGCACGAGCCAGATCCACACTCTCGTCGTGACGCTCGCGAACGGCAAGGTCGTCTCGAAGGGGCTCGAAGTCGAGTTCACCGACGACCCAGGCCGCAGAGTGCGCATCGACGACAAGACGCTCCAGTCGTCCAAGGA
>JBDLIY010000140.1:0-8888 GCA_039714635.1 Planctomycetota bacterium | reverse complement strand
GAGGTTCGCCCCGTCGGAGTTCGGCCCGACCCACACCGTCAGCGTCACGCCTGCCGGCACCTCGCGGAAGGTGAACCGCCCCTCCGCGTCGAGCGGGACGCGCAGTTCCTCCCCCGGAGCGGAGATCGCGATCCAGGCCCCGAGGCCGATCGGATTGGGCTCGGCCCGCACGGTCCCGGTGAGGACGGCCGGCTCCGCGGGGACGACGGCCGGCGCCGGGTCCAGGGGCCGGCGGCGGGGCTCGTGGTCGGCCGGGCGGGGCGGGGTCGGCCCCGGTTCCGGCGCGGGCCCGTCCGTGTCCCCGAGAAAGACCACCGAGAGCACGATGGCCGCGGCGAGGACGAGGATCAGCGGAGCGATGGTTCGGAACCCGGTCACACCGGTATTCTAGCCCGACTTTCTCACCAGGATGTGCGCGAAGAGCGGCCGGGGGCAAGGGGCGGCGGGGTCTGCAAGGGCGAGAGATCACTTCTCTCGTCGCACGGCCTGTGTTTCCGGCGAGTCATCGGCGCACGGGGCAAGGCGAAACGAGGAGGTGACCCCGTCGGGTCGCCGACGAGGATCAACGCCGCACCGGGCGTCGAGGGCCGGCGGAAACCGTGCAGCCGGGTGAGAAGGTCGGGCTGACGCGTCCCGGGGCTTTGGGGTTCGCCGCTACTTTTCCCAGGTCAGCCCGCAGATCGTCACCGTGTTCCCCTCCTCGGGGAAGACGGTCTGCTCGTAGCCGGTCAGCGTGCCGGCCGGCCCCTCGGGCAGGAGCTCCACGAGCGAGTAGAGCGCCGACATCCCGCAGACGCGGCGGGCGTCGTGGTCCTCCCCGAAGCCGGCGAAGAAGCCGGCCCCGTCCCGCGCGATCAGGCGGTCGAGCGCGGCGCGGTCGGCCGTCTCGATGTCGGTGAGTTGCTCGGGAGTCAGCCTCTCCTCGTCCCCGTAGTACGGCCCCATGTGCGCCAGGTCCACGGACGCCAGGACGAGCGCGTTCTCCGCCTCCTCGGCCACGGACTCGAGGAAAGCGCCGATCCGCGGGTCGGTCCGCGGCGGCTCCCCGGTTTCGAGCAGGTGGTGGAACGAGCCGCAGAGAACGGGGAGGATCCGGAACTCCCGGTCGGGCAGCGCGTGCTTCAGGAGCACCGTGGCGAACTCCACCGAGTGCTCCCCACGATGGGCGTACTCGTCGTCGAGCAGCCAGCTTCCCGCCTTGGCGACGACGGCGTGGAACAGTTCGTCGTTCACCTCGACGGTCCCCAGCGGCGTCTCGAACGGCTTCGGCGTCAGCGCGTACGGCTGCGCGAGGCTCTGGTGGCCGACGCCGAGGATGACGATCGTGTCGCCGTCGAACGAAGCGTCGATCCCGGCCAGGGCCGCCGCCGCCGTCCGGCCCCCGTGATGCAGGTCCAGGTGCGGCACCGCGACCGCGGCCAGCGACGCCGGCGACTCCGCCAGTTCGATCCCGTCGTACAGGCCGTCCAGGAACGAGGTGAGGTCCGCGGGCTCCGCGGGATATCCGCCGCCGGCATGCGAGGCGGGGCGCGTCTCGAGCCGTCGCCACTCCTCGACCAGCGCGGCGAAGTGCTCCCGGAAGCGGGGCGAGTCGAGGAGCAGCGCCGCGTCCAGGTGCGCCACGAGTTCCTCGAGGTCCCCCTCGGGGATGCGGTCGCCGCCGGACCGACGGTGGTACTCCTCGCGGATCTCCTCGAGCGTGTGGTTGCCGTCGAAGACGTCGAAGAAGAACGGCACGATCGCCGGTGGCAGCATCGCCATCCGGTCCGAGATGCCTTCCGCGTCCTTCAGGCAGAGGACGCGCCGTCCGTTCACCTCCCGGGCGATGACGGACAACGGGCGGAATCGGGGCCTGGTCACCACACCTTCCATGGCGCTACTCTACCGAATTCACCGGCCGAAGGCGGAACGTCGCCACGATCGGCTGCACCACGGCCTCCTCGAGGCGATCGTCCGACGCCGCGAGCAGGAAGCGGATCTGGGCCATGCGCTCGCCGCGCGGCCCCCGCACGCGGTAGACGATCTCGTCCTCGAAGCCGGCCGCGGAGAGGAGCTTCCCCCGGTAGACGAACCAGCCCGGCCTCCCGGGAACGGCGGCGTACCCCGCGGGAACGTGAGGGGCTTCGAGGAGCGATACGCGCACCTCGGCGAGGGGCGGGCGGGAGAGGTGGAGGTCCGTTCGGGCCAGGAACCCGGGGTAGCGCATCGTGAACTCCCCGGTCTCGAGCACCTTCTCTCCGGTCCAGCGGGCCGCCGTGCGGGCCGTGGGGACGACCGTCGCCCCGACGAGCGCGAGGGAGAGGACGGCGGCCGTCCGCATCCACCGGTCCGGGAGCCGGCGGCGCGTGAAGAGGAAGCCGAGGACGGCGCCGGTGGCGAGACCGCCGAGGTGCGCCTCGTCGTCGAGCGTCGGCTCCAGGACGCCGAGGACGAGGGTCGCCCCGATGATCACGAGGGCGGCCTGCAGCCGCGCGCCCCGCTCCGCGGTGCGGGGGGACGAGAGCGTGAGGGGAACGAGCGCGCCGAGGAGGGCCAGCGCTCCTCCGGACGCTCCCACCGAGGGCACCGGGATGAGAGCGCCCGTGGCGGCGGCGAGGGAGACCAGGTTTCCGACGAGGCCGCCCAGGAGGAAGACGAGGATCGTCCGGGCCGCGCCGAGTCGCGGCTCCACCCACCGGCCGACGACCGCGATCGAGGTGGCGTTGAAGAACAGGTGGAGGAATCCGGCGTGGAGGAACATCGCCGTCACGACCCGGAACCACTCCCCCTCCCGGACGAGCGGCAGGTGGCTCGCCCCGCACGTGAGCAGCGTGAGGGCGCTCCGCGTGTCCCCGACGGTCATCACGAGCAGGTGGACGGCGCCGAGGCCGATCGCCAGCGCGAGGGTGGCCCTCGAACCGTAGGTCCCCGAGACCTTCGCCTGCCGCTGGCGGTAGAACGCCGCCAGGCCGGCGCCCCTGTCCGGCCGGGCGAGGGCGTCGCGGTAGAGTTCGCGCTCGCGCTGCAGGAACGCCGCGGGCAGGAGGATTCGCGCGACGGCGAGGATCCGGCGCGCCGCCGCGAACCGCCCGGCGGGCACGAGCCGCCGGGCGACGCCGACGAGCAGGCCGGGCAGGATGAGGAAGAGGACGAAGCCGGTCGTGGCGACGGCGAACGCGGGCATGCGGAAATCCGGCCGCGCGATCCCGACGGCCGACGACGCGGCGATGATCCCGAGCGACACGGGATACCGGAGACCGTACTCCGTTCTCCGGCGCAGATAGAGGAGCCCCGCCCAGAGGGTGAACATCAGCCAGGCCCAGAGCATCATCCGCACTTCACTCACGGTCGCCGACGCCTCCCGATTCGGCTCATGTGAGCCCCGGGCGTTGCCCGAAGAGACAGTGGGACGAGAGGTGGTCGACCGTGAGACATACGATCAGTCCGCTGTTTGGCGAAATCGCCATGAACCTCGGACTCGCTGCGCCGACCGAGATCATGGACGCGCTGTGCTTCCAGAACGAGCAGCGGAGCCTGGGCAACACGCCGCCCCGGATCGGCCGGATCCTCATGGACCGCGGCGTACTCGGGCCGGACGACGTCGCGCGGGTCATGGAAGAGATCGAGTTCCGGACGAAGACGCTCCTGCTTCCCGGTTTCCAGTCGCTCGAACTCGTCGAACGGGACGCCACGACGCTCCAGTTCCGCGGGACCACGATCGGGACCCGCAAGACGGTCGTGATCCGGATCCTCCGGTTCGCCCTGGCCGAGAGCCCGGATGACACGGAGCGGTTCCTCTCGGAAGCGGAGACTCTCTCCCGGCTCGACCACCCGAACGTGGTGAGGGTCCTCGCCACGGGGGAGCTCGAGGCGATCCCGTACCTCGTCCTGGAGAACGTCGTCGGGCCGACCCTTGAGAACCGCGTGGAGGAGGACGGCCCCCTCGCCGAGGAGGATGCTCTCTCCATTCTCGCGCAGGCCGCCGCGGGCCTCGACCACGCCCATCGGGCCGACGTCTGCCACGGCAGCGTCGGGCCGGCGTCCGTGCTGCTGCCCCGGATCGGCCCCGTGAAGGTCACGGATTTCGCGCTCTTCGACTGGTGCTCTTTCGCCTCGGCGCAGGGGACGGCGCGACTCGAACCGCCGTGGTATCTCTCGCCGGAGCAGGCGCGGAAGAGCACGCGCGCGACGGTGACGAGCGACGTCTACTCCCTGGGCGCCACGCTGTTCTTCATGCTCACCGGCCGGCCCCCGTTCCGCGGCACGCACCTCGAGATCCTCCGCCAGCACCGCAAACGCCCCGCGCCGGACCCACGGGTCCAAGCGCCCGACATCTCGAAATCCACGGCGAACCTGGTCGCCCGGATGCTCGCGAAGCAGCCGGAGGACCGGCCCCGGTCGATGGAGGAGGTGATCCGGCTGGCGCGAAGGTCGGAACACGGAACGAGCGAGACCGCGGACGATCCGATCCTCCCGGACCGGCTCCGGCCGGGACGCCGGGGCTGACGCCTGACCCAGGACGCTACCGCTCTTCCAGCGGACGGCAGGTCTCGCAGGGCCAGGCCTCCGCGTTCAGGCACTCCTCCTTGGTGTTCTTCCGGATCCGGTACTCCGCCGAGACCTCGTTCAGCTTCGGGCAGTCGCCCCGGTGGAACTCCTTGTTCCGACGGTCGATGATGAAGACGTCCGACCGCTCCTTCGGGTTGTCGAACATGCGGGCCTCCTTGTCGAGGAGGATCTCCTTCACGGACTCCCACATCTTCTCGAGGACCGGCACCGACGTCCCTTTCACGTCGATGACCTGCCAGTGGAGGTTCCCCTTGACGACGAAGGTCTCCTGGATGCCCGTCGACCGGTCGCCGACGTAGCGCTTCTTGAGGGAGAAGACGTCGGCGTCGCGGACCAGCCGGTAGATCTCTTCGTAGGCGGACTCGTTGAGGTCCAGGCGGCCCTTCCGCTTCACGGGGTTCCCGATCCCGAAATGGATCTCGTACACCACGTGGCCGGGGTCGGTGACGACGACGTAGGCGTAGGTCACCGGCAAGCCCTCGGTCTCCGCCCCGGGCTCGGCCGCCTCCGCCGCCGTGTCTTCGGGGGCGGCTTCCTCCGCGGCTCCGCCTTCCGCGGTCTTCTTCGCCTCCTCCTCATCGAGGGCGCGCTGGAAGGCCTCTTCGTCCGTGACCTTCATCTCGTAGGAGAACTCGAAGTCGCCGGGGATCTCGTCCTGCGTGAGCGGCGCCGAGGACGGGCAACCGGCGAGGAACAGACCGGCGACGAGGATGAGGAAGAGGATCTGTCGTGCGGCCATGGAGGGACGCTCCTTCGTTCGGGGGCTCCGCAAAGGATAACGCAAGCCGGTCGGCAGGGAAATTACCGGCGGCGGCGGCGGCGGGGCCGGCGGGGCGGACCGGCGGGCCGGGCCGGGCGGGCGCGGCGGGCCGGACGGGCCTGCCGTGACACCTCGGTCCGCGCCTGGGCCTCGATCCGGTCCATCGTCTTCTCGACCTCTTCCGCGAGGGCGCCCGCTCCGGAGAAGCGATCGTCGGGCCGCCAGGCCATCATGCGCTCGACGAGCGAGACGAGTTCAGCGTGGAGCCGGCGGTTCGCCCGGCCGAGCGGGTGCGGGCTCTCGATCACCACACCGTCGACCACCTCGGCGGGCGGCGCGTCCGTGAAGGGATAGCGTCCCGAGAGGGCGAAGTAGAGCGTGGCCCCGAGCGAGTAGATGTCGGCCCGGACGTCGGTCGCCTCCCCGGCCTTCTGCTCCGGAGCCCGGTAGTCCTCCGGCGTCCCCGCGTAGTTCCGGTTCGGCCCGAACCCGCGGATCTTCGGGCTGCCGCCGGAGGTGATGAGGATCGCCTCCGGGTCGATGCGGCCATGGACGATCCCCTTGCGCGCCGCCGCGTCGAGGGCGTGCGCGGTCGCGAGGGCGATCGCCGTTCCCCGCTCCTCGGCCACCGGTCCGCCGCGATGGACGACGTCGCCGATCGTCGGCCCCTCCGCCCACTCCTGGACGAGATAGCGCCCCCGATCGCACTCTCCGAGGTCGATCCCGGAGACGAGGTGGGGATGCGTGAGAGCGGCGCACGCCCGGGCCAGGGCGATGCTCTCGAAGTCGGGGTGGAGGAGCGTGAGGTAGACGGGACGGTCGAGGGAAACCTGGCGGGCACGGTAGGCCCGGCCCCAGGCGTTGGGTCCGAGGTCCTTCTCGATCTGGTATCCGGCAATCGGGTCGCTCACCGCAGGTATCTTAACCACCCGGGTGCGCGCTCGCGATCAGGGCTTGCCATCAGGGAATGAAAAAAGGACCAGGAGCTGAAAGGGAAAGTAGGAAAGAGGGGATAGCGTGCCTGGCCCTTTTTGGGTTTATCTCATTCGGTCTGGCAAAGAGCGAATGCTCGGTTCACGGAGAGAGCAACCCGGATGCCGGAAGTCGATAAAAAGCTCAAGTGCTTGTCCTGCCGATAGTTGAAGGAAGCACACGATTCGAGAACCGGCGGGATTCGGGGCCGGGCCGTTTACACTTGTCAAAGTCGCTTTACGCAAGATCGTCGAGCCGCACCCGGGGAGAGACGCCGTGATCCGCAGGGAAGAGCTGGAGGCGCGGGAGGAGCGGGACCTCGCTCCCGTCGGGATTCGCAGCCGCCGGAGCCGCGGCCGGGCCCACGAAGAAGCGGAGCATCCGTACCGCACCGTCTTCCAGCGCGACCGCGACCGCATCATCCACTCCACGGCGTTCCGCCGCCTCGAGTACAAGACGCAGGTCTTCGTGAACCACGAGGGCGACTACTACCGGACGCGCCTCACCCACACGATGGAGGTCGTCCAGATCGCGCGGACGATCGCGCGCGCCCTCGGCCTCAACGAGGACCTGACCGAGTGCCTCGCCCTCTCCCACGACCTCGGCCACGGCCCGTTCGGCCACTCCGGCGAGGGCGCGCTGAACGAGTTGATGGCCGGCCACGGCGGCTTCGAGCACAACGCCCACGGCTTCCGGATCGTTTCCCGCCTGGAGCGGCGCTACCCCGACTTCCCCGGCCTGAACCTCACCTACGAAGTACGGGAATCGATGCTCAAGCACGGCGACGGGAGCGTGCCGGCGGACTTCCGCCCCGACGAGGCGCCGCTGCTGGAGGCCCGCGTCGCCGATCTCGCGGACCGCATCGCCTACAACAACCACGACCTCGATGACGCCCTGACGGCGGGGATCCTGACGGAGGAGAAGGCGCGGGGCGCGTCGATGGTGGACGACGCGTTCCGGGCCGTGGACGAACGCCACCCGGGCCTCGGCGGCCAGGTCCGCTACTACAACGCCATCGTGATGCTGATCGACGAGTGCGTGACGGACGTGCTCACGAACTCGGCGCGACGGATCGCGGAGCTGGGACTCGAGACGGTGGAGGACGTGCGGGCCTGTGCCGGCGCGGTGATCTCGTTCTCGCCGAAGGGGGACGAGCGGCAGGAGGAGCTGCACCGCTTCCTCCACGCGAACTTCTACAACCACTTCCGCGTGGCTCGGATGCAGGAGAAGGCGAAGCGTTTCCTGTCGGAGCTGTTCCACGCGTACGTCACGAACCCGCGGATCCTGCCGGACGAGGTCCAGGAGGAGGCCGACCGCGAGGGCGTCCACCGGGCGGCGTGCGACTGGATCGCCTCGATGACGGACCGCCAGGCCCAGGGCGAGTACGTGAAGGTCTTCCAGCCCTTCGAGCGGATGTAGCTCCGTACCGAACGCAGCGCGAGCCGGGCCTGTGGATCTGGACCCACAAGGCTCCAGGCAAGCCATGAGTCCCGGAGGAACCGCCACCTCGCCGGCGAGCGCCGCGCGCCGGTCGGGCCGGGGGCGGCGTTTCGTCGGCGTGCGGATGGCCGGATTCGGACCCGCGGCCTCAGCGGCCCGAAGCTACATCACGAACGGAATCCGCTCCGCCAGCCGGATCTCCTTCGTCCCCACCTTCGCCCGGTAGGCCAGTGTCTCCACGCCGGCGGCCGCCACTTCACGCAACGTCTCGCCGTACGCCGGATCGATGTCGTCCGCGGGGCCGGCCGTGGCGCAGTCGCCGCGGTTGACGAGGTAGAGCATCACGGCCCGGTTTCCCTCCTCCACCTCCCGCCGCAACTCGACGAGGTGTGCCCGGCCCCGCGTCGTCACCGAGTCCGGGAACCTCGCGACGCCGTCCACGGCAAGGCTCACATTCTTCACCTCGACGAAGCACCGCTCGTCGCCCTCGGAGAGCAGGAAGTCCACCCGGCGCCTCTCCCCCATCGGCGCCTCGGGCCGGATCGTCCCGTAGCCGGCGAGTTCGGGGACACGCTTTTTCCGGAGCGCCTCCTCGACGATCCGGTTCGTCCGCATCGTGTTCACCCCGGCCCAGTGCCGCCCGACCCGCACCAGCTCCCACGTGTAGCGGAGCTTCCGCTTCGGATTCATCGAGTCGGAGACGTAGACGCGGGCTCCATCCCGGACGAGGGACTTCATCGAGCCGGGATTCGGGCAGTGGACGGTGAGCTCCCGCCCGTCGTCGAGCACGACATCGGCGAGAAAGCGCTTGTACCGCCGGATCAGGCGGCCGGGGAGGAGGGGAGGATCGAATTTCATCGGAGCGAGGTTACCAAACTGAAGCGGCCCCTCTCGCGGGTGCGAGAAGGGCCGTCTTCGGGGATCGAACCTCTGGTAACCGGGCTGTCCGGCCGGGTATGCCGGACCCCTGGTTTTGCGTCCCCGCCTTGCGGCGGGTTTGCCTTTGTCTGGCCTCCCTTTGCTTCGCGAGAGAGAGAAGAGTTATTTGCCTAACGGTGATACATTACTGTGCAACTCTAGGTATGTCAAACGGATCGTCGGACATTTCTAGAACCAGAGCCGCAACCCACTGAACCACCGATAGTTACGAACTCTTCGCCGTCTGGAT
>JBDLIY010000139.1:0-8902 GCA_039714635.1 Planctomycetota bacterium | reverse complement strand
GAGGCCCGATCCAGAGCACACCGCGATTCGAGAGTCCGTCCCGCAGTTGCAGCACCGCCACCTGCCCGCCCGGAGCGTCGAGGTGATGGATGCGGGGCGCGTTGTACAGCATGCCGCCGCAGACGAAGAGCGGGACCAGCGCCACCGTGCCGACCAGGAAGAGAACGACGGATGCGTCGAGCAGCAGCCGCCATCGTGATGAGGTCGGCACGCCGCGCCGCCACCCGATCGCGACGAACAACAGCCCCGCGAACACGAGGGGAAAGGGCGCGAGGAGCGCCTGGACCCGGAAGACCCGGATCCACTCCCATCCCGGCCGCAGGCCCAACGAACCGATGGCAGGGAACAGGAGCAGCGCCAGCAGAAACAGCGCGACTCCCATCACGATCAGCGCGCGGCCGAGAGACCGCTGCCACCTTCCGGGGTATCGAAGTCCGCTCTCCATTCATTACGCATTATCACGGCGGCGGGCGTCCCCTCAACCCTCGAAGTGCCCCCGGAAACCACGTCCACCGTTGCCCCTGAGTCGCGCGTCCGGTTAACCTCTTCTCGCCATGAGGGGAAAGGTGCTGGGAGCTTTCCGCCTGGATTCGGAACTCGGGTCCGGCGGAATGGGGACGGTGTGGCTCGCCAGCGTCGTGGGCGAGTCGCCCGGTCTCGAGAGCGGCCAGCCGGTCGCCGTGAAGATCATCCATCCTCACCTTCACGGGCTGCCCCAGTACTCGCAGCGCTTCCTGCGCGAGGCCCAGGTCGGCCACGCCGTCCGACATCCCAACGTCGTCCACACGTTCGAGTCCGGCACGCGGGAGATCGACGGGACTTCCTTCTCCTACCTCGCGATGGAGTACGTGGCCGGGCGGACCCTCCGGCTCCTCCTCGAGGACCTCGGCTCCGTGCCCGAGGCGCTGCTCCGCGAGATCGCGTCCCAGGTCTCCGCCGGACTCGCCGCGATCCACGACGGCGGGATCGTCCACCGCGACCTGAAACCGGAGAACATCCTCATCACCGAGGAACAGCAGATCCGGATCATGGACCTCGGGGTCGCGAGGCTCGTCGACCAGTCCGTGGCGCTGACCCGGGAGGGGCAGTTCGCCGGTTCGCTGCACTACGCCGCGCCGGAGCAGTTCCGCGGCGGGGAGCCGACCGCCCGGTCGGACCTCTACTCCCTCGGGGTGCTGCTCCACGAACTCGCCACCGGGGAGAACCCGTTCGCCTACCGCGACGCCGCCCAGACGATCGCCGCGCACCTGCGGGACACGCCGCGCCCGGCGCCGGACCTCTCGCCCTTCTTCGCCGAGGTCGTGGCCACGCTGCTGGAGAAGGCCCCCGAGGCGCGGTTCGACTCCGCGGTCTGGCTCGACCGGATCCTCGCGGAGGGAGAGGAGTCGAACTGGTGGCGGGAGCGAGACCGTCTCCGCTCCCGGCCCGAGTGGTACCGGCCCCGCGTGCCGGTGAGGCGGGAGACGTCGATCTACGGCCGGGACACGGAGATCGAGTCGCTCCGGGCGGCCCTCGAGTCGGCGCGCGAGGGGAAGGGGCAGTTCCTGCTCGTCGAGGGAGAGGCGGGCATCGGGAAGAGCCGGCTCGTCGACGCGTTCCTCTCCTCGATCGCCTCCGAGCCGATGACGGTGATCTACGGCTCGTACTCCCCGTCCGGCGGCGTCGGCGGGCTGTCGCAGGCGATCCTCGACCACGTGGGCACCGCCGGCGTCGAGCCGTACCTCGACGTGGCGCCGGAACTCGCCGGGGCGTTCAGTCGCCTGGTGCGCCACGAGAGCCCGGATCCCGGCGACGAGCCGATCCCGCAGGGCGCGCTCCACACGCTGTTCTGCCACCTGCTCCGCGGCCTGGCCGAGAACGGGCCGCTCGTCTGGGTCATCGAGGACCTCCACTTCGCCGACCCGGACAGCCGCGCGATCTGCCTCTCCCTCGCCCGTGCCGCCGCCGAGATCCCCGTCCTCCTCCTCGCCACGACGCGCCCCGGTCTCCCGGAGCAGGACCTGGCGCACTTCAGCGCGCTGCCGCACCACCGGCGGCTCTCCCTCGATCGACTCTCCCCGCGCGAGATCATGCAGCTGCTGCGCGAGGCGTTCCGCAGCTCCTCCCTCGCCGACCAGCTCGGCGGCCGGATCGCCTGGAAGACGGATGGCGTCCCGTTCTTCGTCCTGGAGATGATCCGCACGCTGCGGGAGGGCGAGTACATCCGGGAACAGGCGGACGGCAGCTTCGTCGCGTCGAAGGTCGTCTCCGAGCTGGAGGTCCCGTCGGCGGTCCGGGATCTCATCGAGGCGCGCCTGAGGGAACTCGACCGCGCCGACCGCGAGGTCATGGACGCGGCCGCGGTGGAGGGATTCGAGTTCGATCCCGGTCGCGTGGCCGCCGTCCTCCAGCGGCGGCGGATCCGTGTCCTGCAGGATCTCGCGAGCCTCGAACGGCGGACCGGTCTCGTGCGGGGATCCGGCCGGATGTACCGCTTCGACCACCACCAGATCCAGGAGGTGCTCTACCACGACCTGCCCGACGGCCTCCGCGCCGAGGTCCACACCGCGCTCGCGGAAACCGCGCCGGAGCGGGACGATCCGACGGGGGAGGACGCGGTCTATCTCGTCCACCATCACCTGCGCGGGTCGATCCCCCGGGAGGCGGGGCCGCTGATCCTGCGCGTGCTCCGGCATCTCGAGAACGGCTGCCGGAACGAGGCCGCCCTGGAGGCGGCGACGCTCGCGTCGGAGGTGGACGGGCTCCTCGTCGGGGAGGACGCGCTCGAGTTCGAGCTGATCCGGGCGCGCCTGCTCGACCTCCTCGGTCGGCCGGACGAGGCGGACCCGGCCCTGGCGGCGGCGGAGCGGTGGGCGGCGGAGCTCGACGACCCCGCCGTGCGCGCGAAGGTGGACCGGGCGCAGGGCGTCCACCACGCCCGCATGAGTCGCCTGGACGAGGCGGAAGCGTGCTTCGACCGCGCCGTGGCGGAGGCCCGGGAGGCGGGAGACCGTCGGCTGCTCGCGATCGCGATCGCCAACCGGGGCAGCGTCCGCGCGATGCGGAGCGACTGGGAGCCGGCGCTCGAGGAACTCGAGGAGGCCATCGACATCGCCCGGGAGGCGGAGGAGTGGGCCCTCGTCATCAGCAATCTCGGCAACGTGGGATACATCCACAACCTCTGCGGCCGCTTCGCGGAGGCGGCGGAGTGCTACGAGGAGAGCCTGGCCCGGGCGAAGGAGACGAAGGACCGGACCGGTCACGCGGTCACGCTGCTGCGCCTCGGCAGCCTGGCGGTCGACCTCGGCCGGTACGCGGAGGCGGGGCAGCGATTCCGCGCCGCGCACCAGGAGTTCCAGGCGATCGGGGACCGCGTCAACGAGGCGGCGGCCATCGGCAGCCTCGGCAACGTCCACCTGTCGATCGGGGAGCTCAGGGAGGCCATCGAGGCGTACGAGCGGTGCCTCCACATCTCCCGGGAGATCGGCGATCCCCTGGGCGAGGGGAATGCCCTGATGAACCTGGGCTACCCCTACCTCTACCTCGGGGATCTCAAGCGCGGCCGGGAGATCTTCGAGATGTTCGCGGAGGTGGCCGCAAAGATCGACGACCCCCTTCTCAGTCTGCACGTCCGGGAGGGGATGACAGTGGTTCACGAGTACGCCGGCGAGTACGAGGAGGCCGAGCGCGTCTTCCACGAGTGCATCGAGACCTCGCGCGAGCTCTCCTACGGCCTCGGCCTCCAGAGCGCGATCCACAGTCTCGGGGAGTTCCTCCTTGACCGGGGCCGCCCCGACGAGGCGCGACCACACCTGGAGGAGGCCCTCCGCCGGGCGGAGGAGAGCGGCCGGACGACCCACGTCGTCACCGCGCGGGCCGCCCTGGCGGCGGCGGGCTTCGACGACCCCTCCGACGTGTTCCGCCTCTACGAGGAGCACCAGGGGCTGCTGGGCCTCCGGATCCGGATGAGGGTGCGGATGCAGCTCGCGAAGGCGACCGGCGACCCGGAACACGGACGGGAGGCGCGGAAGCTCTTCGACGAACTCCGCCGACAGGCTCCGGAGGCCTACCGGGACAGCATCATCGAGAACGTCCCGCTCCACCGCGAGGTGCTGGCGCTCGACGAATGAGCGGCCCTACGCGTCGCCGGGCACGAAGGCGTCCGCCTCGATCTCGATCAGCATCCCGGGATCGATGAGGGACGCGATCTCGACCATCGTGGTCGTCGGCACGTGCTCCCCGAAGAACTCGCGGTGGGCGTCGCCGAACTCGGCCCACCGGGTGATGTCGGTGACGAACATCCGGGTCCGCACGATCGACGTCCGGTCCGCCCCGAGGTCGGTCAGCGCGGCGTCGATGATCTGCAGGCACCGCGCCGCCTGGGCCCGGGCGTCGCCGGGCGCGTGGACTCCGCCTCCCTCGGCGACGGGCGCCGTGCCCGTCACCCAGATGTGGGAACCCGCGCGGAGCGCGCGGCAGTAACCGACCGCCGACTCCCAGGGCGCGCCGGAGAAGCTGCGTCGGATCTTCATGCCCGATCCCTCCCGGCGGTGCTCACTCCGCCCCGGCTTCTTCCGGCCGCGACGGCTCGAGTTCGAGGGCGCCGCGGAGCGAGTCGAGGTTGAGGAGGTTCTTCACCAGCTTCCCGTGGAGCACGTCGAAGGTCGTGTACTCGGTTCCTTCGGCGATGTCGCGGGCCCAGACCTCGAACAGGCGCTTCTCCCCGATGCCGCCGGGCGTCCACAGTTCCACGAGGAGGTGCGCGTCGATCGCGATCCGGCGATCCGCGAGGATCGTCTGGCGGAACGTGAACCGCGAGGGCCGGAGGATCCGGTCGACGGCGCGGAGCCGGTCGAGTCGCATGTAGCCCTTCCCGGGCAGGCTCACCGTCCCGTAGCCCGCCTTGCGGAGACCCCGGTGCATGGCGAGGATGAAACCCACGCTGAGCGGGTGCTGCTCCGCCTGGAAGACCGGGTAGACGGCGCACCGGGCCGACGTGTCCCAGTCCCCGCGCGTGAGCGGGTAGACGGGAAGCGGGGCGAGGTCGCCCTCCATCGGGAGCCGGTCGGCCGGATCCATCCGGTCCCCCTGCGTCTTGCAGGCGGCGACGGCCAGCAGGCAGAGGAGCGCGACGGCGACCCGTTTCATTCCGCGTCTCTCCCCCCGACGCCCGCCAGGTGCCCGGCCTGGAACTCCGACTGCACGACCTGGTTCGCCCGCCTGGCCTCCCCGGAGTCGAGGGTCCCGTCCCGGTTGACGTCGAACCGCGCCGTGAAGGCGTCCACGGCCGCAAGCCGCTCCTCCCGGGAGATCTCGCCGTCCCCGTCGGCGTCGAGCGACCCGCCGGCCATGTTGTAGGCGTCGAACAGGATCGCGTCGCTCGCGTCGGCGCCGAAACGGGTGGAGATGGCCCGGTCCATCCCGCCGCCGATCATCACGTGCTCCACGTGGAAGACGCTCCCGTCGGGGATCTCCATGCGGATCGTCTTCTGCCCGATCGGGCTGTAGTACCGGTAGCCCGTCAGCGTCGTCTCGTGGACGCCGGGGCCGAGCGTCAGCGGAACGATCTGGAACTCGTACGGCAGCGTCTGCCAGCTCCGGATGTCCGCCGCCGGGTTCGCCGCCGAGCCGATCAGGCTCACGATTCCGCCGACGGCGAGCAGCGTCAGGTCGGCGTAGGCGTTTCCGGTGTTCGCGCTGTCGATCAGGGCGCCGCCGATGTCCTCAGTGGCGCCCTTGAAGGCCGCCTGGTTCGCGAGGACGTTGTCCATCTTCCGGCCGCCGCGGGTCGACGACTGGTACCCGAGGTCCGCGAAGCCGCGCAGCGCGGCCCGCCTCGTCCCGCCCGCCTCGAGCGCGTAGCGGCTGACGATCTGGTTCCCGGGGTGGATGACGCGTTGTTCGCCGTACCGCCCGGTCCGGCCCATGCGGGGACCCTGCCCCGACCAGACGAGCAGAAGCCCGGTGTACTGCGCCAGGACGTCGGAGTAGTAGCCGGGCTCGATGTCCGCGTTCTCGTCGTCCATCGCGTAGCCGTGGTTCTGCTTCAGCGACCGGACCGCCGCCTGGATCATCTGGTCGGCGGCCTCCCCCTGCCCCCGCAGCTCGTAGCACTTCGCCTCGAGAAGCTGGAGCAGGCCGAAGTCGCTGTTGTAGGTCGCGTCCTGGACGTCCGCGTCCGCCAGCTGGCCGTTCTTGAAGCAGGCCAGGGCGTTGTCGATGTCGTTTCGTTCCAGGTACATCAGGCCCATCAGGAGGCAGAGCGTCGCCCGCTCGTAGGGATCGCCCTTGTAGATCTTCTCGACCTCGGAGCCCCACATGCTCGCCGCGGAGTTCTCGGAGTTCGGGTCGATGAAGCCCTCGAGCGAGAGGTAGGCGCTGTCGAGATGCCGGTACGCTTTCTCCCCGTCGCCACCGAGAAGGTACGCGCAGGCCAGCTCGGCCTCGTAGAGGGGGCGACTGACCGTCATCTCCCGGATGAGCTTCTCGTAGATGCGGATCGCCTCGTCGTACTGCCCGCTCCAGAACAGGGCCCGGGCGTCGTTGGCCTGGAGTTCCATGGCCATCAGCTCGGATTCGGACTTCGAGACGACCTTCGAGTCGGTCGAGGCGCAGCCGGCGAGAAGGACGAGCAGTGTCGCGATCAGCAGCGGGCCCGGCGTCTTCATGCGTTGGCCGCCTACTTCACCTTGGAGATCGTGACCCGGTAGTACGGCGCGTCCTTCACCGGGCTGGTCACCGAGTGGTGGCTCGTCTCGCCGACACGGATCGGAATCGTCTGCCACCCGCTGTCGAAACGCGGCGGACCGGTGGGGCCGGTCTGGTCGAGCGGAGTCTCGTAGAACTCCACCTTCGCCGAGAGGGCGAGGTCCCCGGCCTTCACGTCCCACCAGACCGTGCTGCCCTTGTTGCGGAGCCCGAACTCGACGACGGGCATCCCGACCTCGTTCTTCTTCGTCTTCTCGTAGATGACCTCGATGTGGGCCCGGATGTTCCTCGTCCCGATGACGCTGTACCGCCCGGGCCGCACGAAGACCATCGAGCCCTCGGAGGCGACCTCGTCCGCGTCGGCGGGGCTGGCGTTGTACGTCGACCGGCAGGCCGGCAGGAAGCCCGCGACGAGAAGCAGGCCGGCGATCAAGGCTGTCATTCGCGTGGTGTACACGTCGTTCTCCCTTCGCCTACTTGTAGACGATGCCGGCGCTGGACTTGCGCTTGGACTCGTAGTCACTCTCCCAGAGGATCTCGTTGCTCACCGGGTCGACGAGCTGGAGCGTGACGAGGATGTAGTCCGTCTGCTCACCCTCGAGCCGCTTCGAGATCCCGCTGATCTCGCCGCTGAGGATGTAGTTCGCCTTGCCGAGGCCTTCCGTGACCTTTCGGTCGATCGTCATCATCTTCTCGTAGACGATCACCTTCGTCTCCGGGTCGATGATCATCACGTTGAGGTACTTGTCGACGTTCGGGTTCTTCTGGAACCGGGGGTCGATCCGCAGGTTCGGCGGCGGTGCGTAGTTCACGTCGGTGCTCGTCGTCACGACCGATCCACCGGGCATCGCGACGACGCTCCCGGAGGTCAGGAGCGGTTCGTTGTTCCGCATCCGCTCCTCGAGGATGTCGTAGTAATGGAGCAGGTTGACGATGCCCTCCTGCTTCATGCTCTTCGCGATGAACTGCCCGGTGAGGTAGTAGTCCACGTCCGCGTCCGCCCCCGGAGCGGTGAACCGCACCTGGCCGTCGGCGTTCTCCACCACCTTCCCGCGCACCAGCGCCGCGAAGCTGTCGGCGTTCTGGTTGATGACGTTCGTGTTCCGGACCGGCAGCACGGCCATCGTGACCGGCTCCTTCGCGGAGGAGACGAAGTCCTGGGCCGCGATGTCCGCTCCCATCTTCGCCATGCTCTCGTCGATCTCTTCGTCCAGCCGGTCGTCGAGGATCTCGCGCCGCGTCGTCTGGGCCATGCCCTGGGAGAAGAACCGGACCTGCCCCGCGCCGTACTCGGAGAGCGTGACGCGCAGCCGCTTCATGAAGATCTCCTTGTCGATCACGAAGCGCGTGGAGTTCCGGAACGGAGCGATGGCGATCCGCGTGACGTCCTCCGAGCCGGCGATCTCCGGCAGGGCGAGGATCTTCGGCGCCATCCGCGAGGCCATCGTCCGCACGTCGTTGCTGGTGATCCCGCCGCCGAGGTGCTCGCGGTCCGGATCCATGTTCCCCGCGGTGGTGGGCTCCGGCGACGCGCACGCCGCGAGGAGCAGGAGCATCAGGATGATCGCGCTCGCGTGGAGCGCCTTGAAACCGGGCATACCATGTCCTCCGAGTTCGGAACTGCCGGGAGCGGGCGCGGCCCGCCGATCGGTCGACTCCCATCTTCCCCCGACGCACGACGGGAGTTCACAGGAGATTCTTCTACAAAACCGGCGATGCGCAACCGGATTGTGCGCTCAGCCCGGCTAATCCAGCGGCTCCACGTCCTCCGGGACGCGAGCCAGGGAAACGGCGCGCATTCCGTCGGCGAGGGGGAATGTGGCCCCCCCGGCATGGATTACATCGAGACGGTCGAGTTTCAGGTCGCCCAGGGCATGTCGCATGGACGGCGTCACCCGGGGAGACGTCGTGCGCTTGATCTCGAACCCCAACCGGCGGCGACCACGGACGACCAGCAGGTCGAGTTCGGCCCCCGCGTGCGTCGCCCGGAAGAAGCTCTCGTCTCTCTCCACCCCCAGACGCCGCCGGACCTGGTCGATGGCGAAGCCCTCCCATGCCCTGGTTATCGGCGGCGGTGTCGCCGGCATCCAGGCGGCGATGGACCTGGCGGACCAGGGACACCCGGTCTACCTGGTCGAGAAGGATCCGAGTATCGGGGGCATCATGGCCCGGTTGGACAAGACGTTCCCGACCATGGACTGCTCCATATGAATAC
>JBDLIY010000138.1:0-8969 GCA_039714635.1 Planctomycetota bacterium | reverse complement strand
GCGCATGGGCGACCCACGTCGCGCCGGGGACGACCTTCCCCTTCGTCGACCTGTGGCCCGCCTCGATCGCCGCCACGTGCTTCGCCGCGAGCGCCTCGATCTCGACCATGCGCTTCTTCGCCTTGCCCTTCGCGCCCGCGTCGACGTCCGGATGCTCCGTCACGCGCCGGGCGACCTGGTACGCCGCCACCGGGTCGAGGAACCAGCCGTCGCTGTCCTTGACCTTCTCCATCCACTCGAAGCTGTGGAGGAGCCGTGCCGGGTCCTGCGTCGTCATCGCCTCGCACCAGGCGAGCTGCTGGGCCTGGTTCCCCCACGGCGCCCAGTGGAGATCAATCTCCAGCGTCCGGAACTTCAGGATCGGGTACTTCGTCTTGACGTACTGGTCCCAGGCCGACCACCCGCCGTCGTAGGGGTAGACCGGGTCGCCGCGGCCGTGCATCACCGCGATCGCCTGGTCGTGGTTCTTCCGCCCGATGCCGGAGCCGATCCAGAGGCCGCTGCCGTGGGCCACGATCCCCTGGACCTGGTCGCCGTGATGGCCGGCGTAGTAGTGCGCGAAGAACGAACCCAGGCTGAGCCCGTAGATGAACGCCGCGTTCACCTTCACGTGCTTCTTCAGCTCGAGGACCAGCTCGTGGAAGCGCTTCAGGTCCTGGGAGCGCTGCAGGGAGTTGAAGCCGCCCTTTCCGTTCGAGGTCGTCCCGTCCGGCGAGACGACGAAGTCCTCGGGCCGGAACTTCCCCGCCTCGTGCATGTTGAAGCCCCACCACCGGCTGCCGTTGCTGCCGTGGAGGATCAGGGTCATCGTGATGCCCTTCTCCTCGTCGTAGGACTTCGGCAGGAAGTAGTGGTAGGCGAGGCCGTTCTCCGCCTTCGCCGAGTACTTCTTCCCCTTGGACTTCGGCCCGGGCGTCCGTTCGGTTGGTTCGCCGGCGGCGTCCGCGCGGCCTCCGAGGAGAAGTGCGGCCCCCGCCACCAGCGTGAAGAGAAGAGTCCGGCCCCGATTCGGCCCGATCATGCGCGCCTCCCCTCGAGTCGTCCCGCATCCAGTATAGATTGGGACGAGATCGGCGCCGGGGGCTTCCGGAATCCGGTCAGTCGGCCTCGACGACGTCCACCCGCCGCGCCTGGATCTCGAGTTCCGTCGACGGCGGCACGAGGAGGTCTCCCACCCGGCGGAGGAAGAAGTCCTGCACCATCGGCCAGTCGCTCTTCCCCTCGCCCGGCAGCGGCGCCTCGCGGTCGGCGTCCTCGAAGTACGTCAGCGCCCGGAGCAGGAGCGGCTCGTCCACGTCCTGAGAGAAGACCTCCCGCATGGAGGCCAGGCACTCGGCAATGCCTCTCGAGTGCTGCTGGAGCGTGACGTAGAGGTCGAAGAAGTCGCGGCGGGTGCCGCGGTCCAGGATCGCGTACAGCTTCGTGGCGAGGATCCCCTTCACCGTCAGCCGACGGTCCGTGACGAACGGCACCAGGAGGTCGAGCACGAAGATGGAGACGTTGACGCCGTCGAAGCGGAGGTGGACGGTGTCGTCGCTCCGCTCCGCGATCTCGACCTCGCCCCGCTCCCCGAGTTGCTTCACCAGGTCGTCGAGGTTCTCGACACTTTCCACGCCGAAGTCCACGTCCCGGCTCGGCCGGTAGGGACAGAAGCAGCGCACGGCCTGGCCGCCGATGACGAACCAGTACGGAAGGTCGTCCACGATGCGCCCGAGGCGCGCCGGGATCACTTCCGCGGGTCGGTGTACCTTCATCTCAGATCCCCCTTGCCCGGGCCGCCGCCTCGAGGAGTCCGCGGCTCTTCGGCCGGTGGCCGGGCATCCTCAGCGCCTGGTAGATGGCGAGCCAGGGGAGGCCGGCGGCGAAGCTCGCGGCGGCGAGATCCCCGTAGTTCACGCAGTAGAACGCGACCTGTCGGGCGGGCACCTCGGAGTCCGGAGCGAGGTTGTAGAGCGCGGAGCGGACCGCGGCCGGCAGATCCGCGACGCGGTACGACTCTCCCGGCAGCCCCGGCAGCAGCTTGTAGACCGTCGCGCGGGACGGGGACCGGAGGTCGTGCGCCGCGCAGCACTCGGCGATCGCGCGGAGCATCTCCGTCATCCGGGGCCGCTCCCGGCCCGCCGCGCACCGCGAGACGCAGTCGATCACCCGGGAATCGAGCCGGGACCGGCCGCGGTCCGACCGGCGCTTCCTCCTGGCGGCCGGCCGGGCGGATCCGAGGCGGCGGCGGGCGCGCTCCACGGAAGCGGAGAGGTCAAAAGGACACATGACCTCTTAATTATAGACACTTTCCCGGATAACTCAAGACGAGGTGCCGGTCAGCCCCTCGCCCCCGGCCGGCGACGCCGGCGCCAGAGCACCAGGCCCGCGGCGCCCAGGCCGAAGAGCAGCCATGTCCCCGGTTCCGGCAGGGCGACGGCGTCGAGCTGCAGATCGGCGTTCTTGGTGGCGGAGGCCAGCACGAACAGGATGGTCACGCTCGTGACGTCCAGGGTCTTGTCCAGCGAGAAGGCCATGCCGAACATCTCGTCCTCGAGCTTGGTCCCGCTGAGCTGGACGGAACTGCTGGTGTAGTTCGTATCGCCGTTGACGGCCGTGACCCGGGCGGCCACCGTGCCCTTGACGTCCTTGTCGACGAGGAGATAGGCCGTGTTCCAGCCGGAACCCATGGTGTACTTCTGAAAGGAGTAGGTGACCGACACGAGAGTGACGGTGGCGTCCTTGTTCCTGAACCGGGCCCGCTTCCCATCGGTCTCGTTCGTACCGTTCGCGGACTGCGACAGGGTGATGACGTCCGCGTAGTACGAGGAGTCCAGCGTGGCGCCGTCGGCGTAGGCGAGGGCGTGGACTTCCCCCACCGGGATCAGGAGCATCCCCAGGAGAAGCGTGGCGGAGACGAGTTTCTTCATTCCGGTGGCCATTCTATCGACACCCGGGTCCACCCGGGCCCGATCTTCTTCGGCCGGGGCGGGGCTCGGGCCAACTCGGGACGAAGCGCCTACCAGTCCTTCGCCGCCTCCCGCAGGCGCTCGAGGGTGTCGTCGAGCATCTCCACGAGCACCTTCGTCTGGCCGATCACGGGCATGAAGTTGCTGTCCCCCACCCAGCGCGGCACGAGGTGGAGGTGGAGGTGGCCGATGCTGCCGCCCGACGCCGTGCCGAGGTTGTAGCCGACGTTCACGCCCTGGGCGCTCATCCCGTCCCGGTAGGCGGTGACGATCTTCTGGCTGAGTTTCATCGTCTCCAGCGCCTCGTCGTCCGTCATCTCGGTGATGTCGACGATGTGGCGGTACGGGACGATCATCACGTGGCCGTTGTTGTAGGGCCACAGGTTGAGGACGACGTAGTTGTGCTCCCCGCGCCAGACGACGTAGTTCTTGTCGTCGTGCTCCGAGCCGACCTCGGCGACTTCGCAGAACACGCACCCGTTCGGCTTCCGCTGGAGGATGTACTCCATGCGACAGGGGCTCCAGATGACCTCTTTCCAGGCCGACGGCGACCCTTCGTCGCTCCCATCAGGGTTCATAGGTTCTCCCGCTCGAAGTGCATGTAGTGGATGCTCCGCCCCTGGTCGACCCAGCGCCGCTCGAAGAGCGTCTCGTCGTGCCCCGTGGGCCGCGGCCCCCATCCGCCCGGCCCGAGGAGGTTCGTGAATCCGCCGTGGCTCTCCAGGACCTCGAGGATCTGCTCGTGGTAGGGCTCGTCGTCGGTGGCGAGTGTGATCTTCGCGCCCGGGATCATCATCCGGTACGCCTCC
Source organism: Planctomycetota bacterium (assembly GCA_039714635.1). Lineage (GTDB taxonomy): Bacteria > Planctomycetota > JAJSAM01 > JAJSAM01 > JAJSAM01 > JBDLIY01. The sequence continues at coordinate 5,212 of JBDLIY010000138.1, read as the reverse complement.
CGCGCGAACCACGGCCGCACCAGGCGGTGGTTGGCGTGCCGGTCCTTCGGCCACGGGTCGGGGAAAAGGACGAAGAGTTCCTCCACGCCGGCGTCGGGCAGGCACATCGTGACCACGTTCGCCGCGTGGTCGAGCATCACGCGGACGTTCGTCAGGCGCCGCCGCGCGATCTTGTTCATGTAGGATCGCCCGCGCGACTTCGAGAAGTCGACGGCCAGGAACCGCCGCTCCGGGTACTGCTCGGCGACGCGGAGGAGGAACTCGTCCTTCCCGAAGCCGATCTCGACGGTGAGGGGACCCTCCGCGCCGAACAGTTCGGCCCAGCCCGAAGGTCCCCGGAGGTTCTCCCCCGGCTTGACCAGCCACGTCTCGTCGATCGGCTTCGCGATGGTTCGCTCCCTCCCGGCCGCTCCCGGCCGCGAACCGATGATGATACGGGTCCGGCCCTCCGGCGGGCAAGGTGCGCGGGACGCCCGGGTCGACCGAACGATCCCCGGATTTTTTTTCCCGGCCTCCGGAGAGGCTCCTATGATCCCCGGTCTGCCTGATGCGGGGTGGAGAAGTGGTATCTCGTCAGGCTCATAACCTGAAGGTCGCAGGTTCGAATCCTGTCCCCGCTACCAACGAGGGGTGGTCCCGAAAGGACCGCCCCTCGCTCCATTTCCGGGCTCACTTCCGGTGGGCCGCCCTCAGCTGCTGGAGCAGGACCTGCGCGTTCCGGTCCTCCGGCGCCACCTTCACCAGTCGCGTCGCCATCACGATCGCCTCCGCCAGCCGACCCCGGTCCCTCAGCATCGTCGCGAGGGCAGAAAGGATCTGCGGATCCGTCGGGTGGCGATCCAGCGCCTCCGTCAGCACCGTGACCGCGCGGTCCGAGCGGCCGGTGGAGTCCAGCGCGACGGCGTAGACGAAGGTGAACCGCGCGTTGTCCGGCAGGAGCGCCGCGGCTCGTTCGAGCGACACGAGGGCGTTCTCCGGCCGGCCGCGACGCACGAGCAGCAGGCCGAGCGCGTGGTGGATCGCCGCGTCGTCCGGGCGGATCGTCAGCGCCTCGCGCAGAACCTTCTCTCCCTCGGCGTCCCGGTCGAGCGTGCGCAGGAGGTCGGCCAGGTTCGCGTAGGGCTGCGTGAGGCCCGGCTCCACGGAAATCGCCGTCCGGTAGGCCCGCTCCGCCGAGACCGCGTCCCCCCGGCCGGCGTGGAAGTTCCCCAGGTTGGTGTGCGACGCGCCGCGGTCCGAGTTCACGACCTCGCTCGCGACGTACTCCCCGACGGCGGCCGCAAGTGCCTTCCGCTGGCGGGCGGAGAGGCGGCCCGACGGCACCGTGGCGAGGATCCGCGCCGCCTCGATCCGCACGAGGCGGACCGGGTCCGACAGCCGCGGCAGCCCGAGGTCGGCGACCTGGCTCGCGGGGAAGCCCTCGAGCGCGCGCACCGCGGCCGCGCGGACGAGCGCGTCCTCGTCGGAGAGCGCCCGCCGGATGACCGGCGGGACCTTCGCGCCCGACCGCCGGCGGAGCAGGTCGAGCGCCGTCGCCCGGGCGATCGCGGGCTGCGTGCGGTCCGAGATGAGTTCCTTCAGGCGGTCGGAGGCGCCCGGCAGCCCCTCGCGCCCCGCGTGGAGGGCTTCGCCGTAGTGGACTTCCTTGCGGCGGTCCTCGCCGTACCACTTCTTCACGTACTCCACGGACCACTCGTTCGTCTGGTCGTCGTGGCAGCCGTTGCAGGCGTTCGGCGTGCCGAGGCGGTCCGAGAGATCGGGCCGCGGGATCCGGAAGCTGTGGTCCCGCCGCGGGTCGACGACCATGTACGTCGTCTCCGGAGCGTGGCACTCCACGCAGAGCGAGCCTTCCTTCCCGTCCTCGTGGAAGTGGTGCTTCGGCGTGTCGAACTCCCCGGCGTCGTGGCAGCGGTTGCAGAGCGCGTTGCCGGTCCGGTACGTCCGCATCGAATGGGGATCGTGGCAGTTCGAGCAGACGATCCCCTCCCGGAACATCCGGCTCTGGAGGAAGGAGCCGTAGACGTAGACCTCGTCCAGGATCTGGCCGTCAGCGTGGTAGAGGCGTTCCTCGAGCAGGGACAGGCGGTGCGTGTCGAGGAGCGGCTTCCCGTGGAGGTAGTCGGCCTCCGCCGAGATCGGGACGCGCCGCGAGTGGCAGCGCGCGCAGACCTCGATCTGCTCCCGGCCGCGCGACGGGGCGAGCATCTTCGTGCGGGTCCGCCAGTCGACGGGCTTTTCCGCCAGCCCCTCCGTCGCGGCCACCCACTCCACGTGGGCGGAGCCGGGCCCGTGGCAGGCCTCGCAGGAGACGTCGATCTCGTTCCAGGCCGTCGCGTACTCGCGCTTCCCGAGGTCCCAGTTCTTCCGCAGGTCCGTCGAGTGGCACTCGGCGCAGACGTAGTTCCACGTCATGTTCGGCCCGGCCCAGTGGAGCACGTCGCCGGGCGGCATCGGGTCGTCGGGGTAGATGTGGTACCAGCGCTGACCGCCGTCGGCCTCCGGGCGCGCGTCCCAGCAGATCTGGAGCACCTGGTAGCGGCCGCCGGGGAACGGGACCAGGTACTGCTGGAGCGGCGTGACGCCGAAGACGTACTCGATCGGGAACTCGGCCATCTTCCCGTCCGGCCCCTGCGTTTCGACGAAGAAGCCGCCGTCGCGGCGGTAGAACTTCGAGGTCACGCCGAAGTGGGTGATCTCGGCGTCGTCGAAGTCGCCGAGGACCGTCTCGTCCGTCGCCAGATCCATCGCGAGGTCGTGGTGGGAGCCCTTCCAGGCGCGGTCCTCCTCTTCATGGCAGGGGGCGCAGGCCTCCCGGCCGACGTAGGTCGCCTTCGCGAGGACGGCTTCGAGTTCGGGCGGCAACGGGTCGGGAGACGTCGCGTCGCCGGCCGGATCGCGGCCGAGGATCACGAGGAGCGCAACGGCTCCGCCGAGGACGAGGACGACGAGGACGGCGACGGCGACAGGGCTCTTCATGGATGGGCTCTCAGAGGGCCTCGATCACGCCCGCAAGCAGGTGCTCGACCTCCTGGCCGAGCGGCGCAAGGTCCTCGCGACCCGTGACCGACAGGCTCTGCGTAGGGCGGACCGCCTGGACGTGGGTGACACCCTTACCGGCGAACACGACGACGTTGCAGGGCAGGAGGACGCCGATGGACTCCTCCTCCGTGAGGGCGCGGTGGGCGCTGGGCGCGTGGCAGGCGCCGAGGATGACGTAGCGCCGGAAGTCGACGTCGAGCTTCCTGGCGAACGTCTCGTGGACCGGGATCTCCGAGAGGATGCCGAAGCCGTTCTCGGCGAGGGCCTCCTTCGTCCGGTCGAGGGTCGAATCGAAGTCTCCGGAGACAGTCGTCGCGATCACGTAGTCCGGCACGGGGCACCTCCCAGAATCTAACTGCGTGCGGAGCGGGAATCCGCACTCGGTCACCGTAACACTCGGCAGTCAGGTCGCTTCTATCATCCGATGCCTGTGAGTACCATACCCCTCGCGGAGGACGAAGACCGCGAACGTGATCGCCCAGGCCCCGATCACGTCGATCGTGTAGTGGATGTGGCCGAAGAACAACGTGGCCACGACCGCGAAGTGCAGGACCAGGGCGGTCCAGCGCAGGCGCGGCCAGGGCCAGAGGTAGAGCGTGACGAGGAAGAGCGTCGCCGTGTGGCCGGAGAAGAAGAGGTCCTTCGAGAGATAGAGGTGCGCGGACTTCCGGACGAGCACGCCCGTCGGGTCGATCAGCTCGGTGAACGCCGTCCAGAGCATGCCGGGCTCGGCGAGGCGCTCCGCGTTGACGTCCTCACCGCGGACGGGGCCGAGGCCGGTGAGCAGGATGCAGACGCCGCGGATCAGCGAGAGGATGCCGCCCGTGATCATGAAGCGGACGAACCGGGCCGGGCCGACGGCGAGCAGCGCCGCGGACATCGAGGCGTAGGCGGCGAGCCAGAACCAGTAGTTCCAGTGGTTGACGACCTCGACGTAGGGGACGTTGTCGATCACGAGGTCGGGGACACGGGGAGCGGGGCGGGCCTCGCCGTGCAGGGCGAGCAGGATCATCGCGGCGAAGCAGACCCAGCGGAAGAGCCCGGACGCGAGGATGCGCACGATCATCCAGCGCAGTTCGACACCCGGGAGATCCCGCCAGCCCTGTTCGTTCACGCGGGAGATGATACGGGGTCCGCGAGGACGGGGCTCGGAGAGGACGCGGGATAGGGTGGATTCTGCGCCACCGGATGGCGCATACTGACCGCGCAACTCACTTTATGGTCATGATTTACGCGCTTCGATGCCTATGAGTACCATCCGAATCAGCGGGCCAGTTCCTGGATCGAAGCGTGGCACTGCTGGCAGTTCTGGCGCTCGGGATGCGACGTGCGCAGGCCGGGGCGCCCCGCGACGCCGTGGCAGCTGTGGCAGTCCTCGCGCATCCACACCCCGTGAGGGATCGTGGGAGGCGCGCCCTCCCAGGCGCGGCCGCCCGCGCCCGAGGAGCTCAGCCCGGAGAACGTATTCGCGAGCGACGCCTCCTCCGCGTCCCACCGCGGCGCCGTGGAAGCATGACATTGCAGACAGTTGGGCATGCTCGTATGGCTCATCACCGGCGCCGTGCGGTCCTTCACCTTCAGGCCCTCGGCGTGGCACGCCAGACAGCTGTCGGCGCTCCGCTCGTCCACGGCATGCGGCACGAACGGCGGGGCACCGTCGTACGCCCGGTTCATCGCTCTCGACTCGACCGCCTGCCGGCGAAGCTCGTCCGACTGCACGACCTCGTCCTTCAGACCGGGCAGCAGGGCGCGGAGCTTCGAAAGGTGGCTGCTGACCTCGCTGCTCGGGCCGAAGCGACGCGCGCGCAGATCCCCGTAGTTCTGGCCGGGCGTCAGGTCCGCTCCCACCGCCGCGACGTCCGGCGCGCGCCGCGAGGGGAGCGTCGCGGGCTCGGACGTCCGCGTCCCGATGAGGAACCCCACGACGGACGCACCCAGCACCACGGCCAGGAGGACGGTCCACATCCGAGCGCTGCCTGCCTGCGTCTCCGACATCCGTCGTCTCCCCGGTTCAGGCGCGACGGATGCGCGCCGCGCACTTCTTGTAGTCGGGCTGCTTCGAAATCGGGCAGTGCTCGTCGAGCGTCAGGTCGTTGGCCAGAAGACGCTCGTCGAAGAACGGGATGAACAGGCTGCCCCGCGGCGGGGCGCCCCGACCTCCGACCCATGCGGT
>JBDLIY010000137.1:0-9011 GCA_039714635.1 Planctomycetota bacterium | reverse complement strand
AACGGCAGCAGGTTCCTCAGGTGGTCCGCACCCGCATCACCTCTCCCCCGAGATAGCCGGTCCAGCCGACCCGACCCAGGGCGCGATCGACCCCGCGGCAGGTGACAGAGCGGTCATCCATCACCGGCGTGCCGACCATCACCGGGCGCTCCCGGTTCGTGACTTCGATGTCTTCGGCGAGGGCGGACATGGAGAGGCAGAGAAGGGCGAGAAGCATGGGGATTCGCATGGGCCAGAACATGCCAGAGGTTACATTTCGCCCCATGGCACTCGCTCCGATCCCCGAAATCCTCGAAGACCTCCGCCAGGGGAAGATGGTCATCCTGGTGGACGACCCGAAGCGCGAGAACGAGGGTGACCTCGTCTGCGCGGCCGAGAAAACCACCGCACAGATCGTCAACTTCATGGCGGCCGAAGGCCGCGGCTGGATCTGCCTGACCATGACCCAGGAGAAGGCCGATCACCTCGAGCTTCCCCTGATGGTCCCCAGCCAGGAAAACCAGTCCAACTTCGGGACCGCGTTCACCGTGACCTTCGAGGCGCGCCGCGGCGTGACCACGGGGATCTCCGCCGAGGAGCGGGCCACGTCCATCCTCACCGCGGCCCGCGACGACTGCCGCGCACAGGACCTCGTGAAGCCCGGTCACATCCAGCCACTCCGGGCCCGGGACGGCGGCGTCCTCGTCCGGACCGGCCAGACCGAAGGCTCGGTGGACCTCTGCCGTCTCGCCGGAATGAAGCCGATGGGCGTGATCTGCGAGATCATGCGCGAGGACGGGACGATGGCCCGGATGGACGCCCTCGAGGTGTTCGCGGAGAAGCACGACATCAGGATCTGCTCCGTCGCCGACATCATCTCCTACCGACGCCAGCACGAGAAGATGGTCGAGCGGATCGTGACCGTCCCCCTGCCGACGATGTTCGGGGACTTCATGGCCCACTCCTACAACTCGACCATCGACGACCGGGAACATCTCGCGCTGACCTGCGGGCTCCCCGAACCGCAGCGCGGCGTCGTGCGGGAGATCGATGAGCCGATCCTCGTCCGGGCCCACAGCGAGTGCCTGACCGGTGACGTCCTGGGTTCCCTCCGCTGCGACTGCGGCAGCCAGCTTCACGCGGCGCTGAACCAGATCCAGCAGGAAGGGCGCGGCGTCCTGATCTACATGCGCCAGGAGGGCCGGGGCATCGGCTTGTCCAACAAGCTCCGCGCTTACCACCTGCAGGACAAGGGGTTGGACACGGTCGAGGCGAACGAGGCCCTCGGATTCCGGTCCGACCAGCGGGACTACGGCACCGGCGCCCAGATCCTCTACGACCTCGGCGTCCGGAAGATGAAGCTCCTCACGAACAATCCCACGAAGCGGGTCGGCCTGGCGGGCTTCGGCCTTGAGATCGTCGAGCGCATCGCGATCGAGATCCCGCCGACCCCCGAAAACGAGGGCTACCTCCGGACAAAGCACGACCGGATGGGCCACGAGCTCAGCGCGTTCGAGGAAGACGACTCCTGAAACGGCAGACGTACGGTCAGTCTCTGTGGCAGCCCGTGGCCGGGAGATGTGCCGATCGTCAGGACCAGGCGTGTTCGCAGCACCTCCCGCGTGCGCACCCCGGAGGGCCGCTGCAGAATGGAACCGCCGCGATTCGGAAGAACCGGCCGAGCCTCCCGTCCAATCCTCAGGTTGTGGTGCCGGTGCTCGGACGGACCGAGGCACCGGGAGGCCAGGCCTGAACGAGACCGAGCTCATCGACCGGGTCCGGGATGGAGACGAGGAGGCGTTCGCCGTCCTCGTCGACCGCTATCGGACCCGCATCCACCGTCTCGTGTACGGACTGCTCCGTGACGCGGACGAGGCGGAGGACGTGACGCAGGAAGTCTTCGTGAAGGCCTTCTTCCGGATCTCGTCCTACAAGGGCAACTCGGCCTTCTACACCTGGCTCTACCGTGTCGCCGTCAACGCCGCGACGGACTGGCGGAAGAAGTGGCGGCGCCGCAAGGGCCTGTCCCTCGAGGACGGCCCGGCGGGCGCGGAGGGCCTGAAGGACGAAGCCCCGCGACCCGAGAGGCTGGCCCACGGCCGGGAACTCGGCGAGCGGATCGAGGCGGCGCTCGAGGCGCTGCCGGAGAAGTACCGGACGATGCTGGTGCTCCGGGAGTACGAGGGTCTCTCCTACGAGGAGATGGCCCGGGTGCTCTCGCTGCGGAAGGGAACCGTGGAGTCGCGGCTCTTCCGGGCCCGGGAGCGCCTGAAGGCGATGCTCGAGCCGTACCTGTGACGGCCCGGTGAAAGGACCTTCGATGGAGACGAACGGACACGGCCGAAGGGTCTCGCGGTGGAAGGACGGGGAACTGTCCTCCGGCGAGGCAAATCGGGTCGAAGCTCACATCGCGGAGTGTGAGGAATGCCGGAAGGCGGCCGACGTGATCGACGCCGTCCGGCGCCACATCGGGGAGTGGACCGCGCCGGAGACGTCGGCGGACCTGCCACAGCGGGTGCTCTCACAGGTCCACGCCCGCGCCGCGAACATCCTCTCGATGAAGCTGCACCTCCGACTGACGGCCGCGGCCGCCGCGCTGCTACTCGTGGCGAGCCTGGCGGTCTACCCGTTCGTCGGCGGGACGAGCGCGGCCCCGGGGAAGGAACGGGACGACATCGCGGACGTGGCTCTCGAGGAGATGATGGGCGAGATCGCCGAGGACAATCTCCCCGGCCCGACCGGTGAGGAGGAAGATCGATGAGAGGGTGGATCACGGGTGTGATGCTGGTAACGTTCCTTTCCGGGGGCATGTCGGGCTTCGTCGCCGGGCGCGCGTCCGCCCCGGAACGCAAGGACCCGACCGTGGTGGACAATCTGGTCGAGGACCTGCGGCGGGCCGGAGTCGACCGGGATGAGGATCTCCAGAAGGCCCGGGAGATCTGGACCCTCTACTTCGAGCGCGTGAAGGATCTCAAGGGCAAGGTCAAGGAGCTGTTCGACGGCCGCCTGCGAGCCCTGGCCATGGATGCCGAGGGGCGGATCGAGGAGATCCTGGCTACCTACCCCGAATCGACCGGCTCCGCAGAGGAGAACTAGACGATGGCAAAGGCGATCGGCCTGGACATCGGGTCCCGGACCATCAAGCTCGTCGAGATCGATGGCTCGCCGAAGAAGTTCCGCGTCTCGCGGTTCCTGCGGGAGGAGATCCCGGAGGACGCCGAGGGGGCGGAGGGCGAGGGACTCAGCGAGGCCCTGGGCCGGATCCTGAAGGAAGGGCGGGGCCAGCGGGAAACGACGATCACGGCGATGAGCGCCGGATCCACGGTGATCCGCGAGATCATGGTTCCCTTCCTGGAGAAGGACCAGATCAAGAAGGTCCTCAAGTTCGAGGCGGAGGCCCACCTCCACAACTACGCGATCGAGGACGTGGTCGTCGACCACATCAAGGTGGGCGAGGTGAAGGACCAGTCCCGCCTGCTCATCTTCGCGGCCCCGAAGGACCGGCTCCGGGAGCGGCTCGCGGCGATGAACGCGAACGGCCTGGACCCGATGTTCATGAACCTCGACCTCGCCGCGCTCTTCAACGCGGCGCAGGCCAGCGGGACGTTCGAGGAGCACCCGAACTGTGTCATCCTCGACATCGGCGCCACGACGACGAACCTGCTGTTCATCCAGGACGGCCGCCTGAAGTCGCTGCGGTCGCTCCGGTCGGGGTCGGAATCCGTCGCGCGCGGCGTCGCGCGGGATCTCGCCGGCGACCCGGCCCGAACCGCACCGAAGGCCGACGCCCCCCTGGAGCCGCTCACGCTCGACGAGGACGAAACGCCCGAGCCGGAGACGACCCCGGATCCGGCGGTGCACGCCCTCACCGTCCAGCGTCAGGACGACTTCATCACGCGCGTCTACCGGGAGACGACGCGCAGCCTCGCCTCCTACTCGGCGGACAGCGAGGTGTCCACGATCTTCGTCACGGGCGGCGCGTGCCTCGCCCGCGGTACGCTCGAGCGGCTGAGGAAGCGGTTCGGGATGCCGGTGATGCCGATCGAGTTCGTGAAGGACGGGAACCACGAACTCGGCCGTGCGAACCTGGAGGAGTTCAACGCCCAGGGCGCCGTGGCCCTCGGCCTGGCGTTGCAGGGCATCGGCGCGGAGGGCATCCACCTGGAGTTCCGCCGCGACGACATGCGCTACACGCGCAAGTTCGACCTCATCAAGGTGGCACTCGCCTCGACGGTGTGCCTCGTGTTCATCCTGCTGTTCCTCAACTGGCTGAACGCGCAGCAGAACCTGCGGACGCGGAAGAACGAGATGACCACGGTCCTCACTCTCGTCCACACGAAGTACGTCCGGGACCTCAAGACCTCCTACCACGACGTGCTCAAGGACAGCGCCGCGCGGCTGCCGGGGGACAGCAAGGACGAGTTCGCGAAGTTCGGCTCCTGGCAGAGCCAGGTCAACAAGATGCACAAGCACATCACGAGCGAACTCGGCTTCAACGTCCAGGGCGTGCCGCCGATCCGCTCCGCGCTCGAGGTGTGGAAGGAGCTGTTCAACCGGCTGCAGGGCGTCCGGAAGGAGATCGGCTTTCTGGTGATCGAGGACTTCCGGATCACGCAGAAGGAGATCTACTTCGGCGGCCTGATCGGAAACCGCGGCCACGTGGACACGATCACCAACGAGGTGGAGCTCATTCCCTACGTGAAGACGGTCGAGCCCGGGCGGACGGGCATCGACCCGAAGTCCAAGCGGGTGAAGTTCAACATCCGGTGCGTGCTCGCGCCCACCACCGCGAAGCCCTAGGAGCGCTGACATGGCGAAGAGAGAGAAGAAGCCGAAGAAGGAGAAGTCGGCGGCCGCCGCGAAGCAGGAGATCGACGCCGTCAAGGGGTTCATCTTCGTGATGATCCTCCTGATCGTCGCGCTCGGCGTGTTCATCGTCATCACGAAGCAGCGTCTCACCCGCTACGACGACAACCTGGCCTACATAAAGGGCAGCACGAGGGCCCTGGGACTCCGGTCCCTCGAGGTGGAGCAGTACCTGGCGCTGATCGGAAAGAAGGACGAGACGGTCCTGCTCACCTACCCGTCCCGCTTCTTCCAGAACCGGTACCGGGCGAGCGAGGTCGGCGTGCTCGAGGAGCAGGTCGAGATCAACAAGAGGAAGACCCAGCCGAACCGCAAGGAGCGGTACACCGAGATCTCCTGGACCCTGGACATCAAGGGCATCAACCGGGACCAGGCGTCGAAGTTCCTCTGGGGCGTGGAGGAGAGGTCCGCGAAGGCGCGGACGATCGAGCTCTCGATGCGCCGCGATCAGCGGAAGAGCGAGGGCCAGGCCGACTTCTGGAACGGAACCTTCAAGATCGGGTACCGCAAGACCGGCCTGCCGAAGCGGGAGTAGCGGGCCCCGGGGACGGAACCATGCTGACGACACTCCGCCGGTTTTCGGCGATTCTCTCCCTGATTCTCGCGGCGATGGTCGCCGCCGTCGCGTGCCACGGAGTGCCGGAAGATACGGGGGGCCGAATCGTGACGGCGGTCGACGACGAGCCGACCCGCCACGCGGCGGAGGAGCTCCGACACTGGCTGCGGGAGGCCACGGGCGTCCCGGGGCCGGCCTCCGGAGAGATCCTGGTCGGCTGGGGAGACGAGGCGAAGGCCGCGGCGCCGGACCTCGGCCCCGACGCCTTCGTCTGGAAGGGCGACGGCGACCGGCTCGTCATCGGCGGCCCCGGGAAGGGCACGCTCTACGGCGTGTACGCATTCCTGGAGGAACACCTCGGCATCCGCCGTTTCACGCCGGAGGTCTCGCTGGTCCCGACGCGCGAGACCTTCCGTCTCCCCGTGGTCGATGAGATCCGGCGCCCCGCGTTCCCGGTCCGCTGGGTTCACATGCCCGCCGCGAACGACCAGCGCTGGTGCGACTGGCACGGCGTTCACTCGAGGCCCCACCGCGAGGCGTTCTGGGGCATGTTCGTCCACACCTTCGAGAAGCTCGTGCCGCCGGAGGAGCACTTCGAGGAGCACCCGGAGTACTTCTCGGAGCTGGCCGGGAAGCGCGTCCCGAACATGCAGCTCTGCCTGACGAACGAGGCCGTCTTCCGGATCGTGGTCGACGAGTTGCGGAAGCGCATGGCGGCGCGGCCGGACGCGAAGGCCTGGTCCGTCTCCCAGAACGACCGCCACGGCGCCTGCGAGTGCGACGACTGCCGGGCGCTGGTCGCGAAGCACGGCGGCGAGGCGGGGCCGCTGCTCGCGTTCGTCAACCGGGTGGCGGCGGAGTTCCCGGAGAAGACGATCTCCACGCTGGCGTACACCTACACGCGCCGGGCACCGAAGGGCATTCGGCCGGCCCCGAACGTGAACATCTGCCTCTGCAGCATCGAGTGCGATCGCGCCGAGCCGATCGGGAAGGGCGACCGCGACGCGGACTTCCGGCGGGACATCGAGGAGTGGTCGGCACTGACGGACAACCTGATGATCTGGGACTACGTGGTGCAGTTCTCGAACTACGTCTCCCCGTTCCCGAACTTCCACGTGCTCCAGCCGAACATCCGGCTCTTCCGGGACGCGAAGGTCCAATGGATGTTCCAGCAGGGAAGCGGCGATTCGCGGAGCGACCTCTCGGAACTCAAGCAGTACGTGATCGCGAAGCTGCTGTGGGATCCGGACCGGGACGTGGACGAGATCATCGACGAGTTCCTCGCCGGCTGCTACGGCCCGGCGGCGCCGACGATGCGAAGGTACTTCGATCTGCTGCACGCCCGGCTCCTCGAATCCGGCGCGACCCTCTCCATCTACGGCAGCCCCGTCGTCGAGGGCGAGACCTGGCTCGACCTGGAGACGCTCCTCACCGCGGGCAAGACCCTCGACCTCGCGTGCAGCGCCGCCGATGGCCGGCCGGAGATCCTCACCCGGATCCGCGACGTCCGACTGTCCCTGATGTACGCCGGGCTGGAACAGGCGAAGCGCCACGGTGCCGGCGAACAGGGACTCTTCGAACCCGACGGGAAGGGCGGCTGGCAGGCGAAGGACCTCTGGCGGAAGATGCTCGACGCCTTCGTCGCCGGATGCGAGGCCGGCGGCTTCGAGCGGGTCCACGAGCGCGAGTCCCCGCCCGCGGAGTACGGCGAGCTGACCCGCCGCTTCTTCGACGAGGGCATGGTCTCCCACCTCGCCGCGGGCCGGACCGTGGGGCTCACCGTTCCGTTCCGCGACAAGTGGCCGGCGAACGGCATCACGACGCTGACCGACGGGCTGAAGGGCACGACGGACTACCGCTACAACTGGCTGGGCTGGGAAGCGACGGACACCACGATGACGGTGGACCTCGGGGAGGTCCGCGAGGTCACCGGCGTGGGCGCCGACTTCCTGCAGGTGATCGGGTCGTGGATCTGGCTGCCGCTCGAGGTGCGCTGGTCCACGTCGGTCGACGGGAAGACCTGGGAGCCCGCGGGGACGCTCACCCCGAAGGCGCCGACCACGCGGGACGACTTCTTCACCGAGCGCTTCGGGGCGGAGTTTCCGCCCCGCAAGGCCCGCTACGCCCGGATGGACGTCGACGGGATCCAGCACTGTCCCGACTGGCACCAGGGCGCGGGCGGCGACGCGTGGTTCTTCTGCGACGAGATCATGGTCATCGGCCGCTGACCCGCGACGTGTCTACCTCATGCAGAGTCAGGGCAATACGAACGCAGACACACGGAAGCACCGCCCCCGGCGACCGGTACGCCCCTCGGGAGTCAGGAGAGCCGGGCCACCCGTTTCTCGAGTTCTTCCCGGCGCCGCGTGAGCGAGTCGAGCAGCTTGAGCTGCGCCCTCGCCCGGTCGAGGTTCTGGTCCGGCCGGGCCGTCCGGTAGTAGACGTCGCCCCGGAGGAAATCCGCCAGGAAGCGGATCGCCATCGTGAACGTGAGGACCTCGCCCGAGATCACGAGCAGTTCCCGCTCCACCGGCCCGGCGATCTCCCCCAGCGACCGGAGGTAGCCCTCCGCCAGCGCGACGACGAGATCAGGGTCGGCCTCGACCTTCGACAGGTCCCTCTCGTCCTCGGCGGCGTGGCAACTCATCGTCCGGACCATGTCGCCGAAGTCGAAGGGGCCGACACCGGGCATCACCGTGTCGAGATCGATGGCGCAGACCGCCTCGCCCGTGGCCGAATCGAAGAGGATGTTGTCGAGTTTCGTGTCGTTGTGGGTGACGCGCTCCGGCAGGTCGCCGGCATCGCGGGCAGTGGTCAGGACGGGCGCGAGCGACTCGCGGGCGAAGGCTCTCTCGATCTCGACGCCGCACGGCGCGACGCGGCCGGAGTCGTCCGCCTCGACCGCGTCCCGCAGCGCACGGAACCGGGCCGGCGTGTCGTGAAAGGCGGGGATCGTCTCGGGGAGCCGCGGCGGCGGGAGGTCGGCGAGGTCGCGCTGGAAGGCGCCGAACGCGAACGCCGCCCGCCGCGCCATATCCGTCGACTCGACGACGTCGAAGGTCCGCGTCCCCTCGATGAAGCGATACGCGCGCCAGAACGTCCCTCCCGGGGCCTCGACGCAGACGGCGCCGTCATCGGCTTCGACCAGGCAGGGTGCCCGCTGGCGGTCGGGCCGGGCATTGAGGTGCCCGGTGACGCGGCGAATCGATTCGGTCACGGCGACGGGGTCCGGGAAGACCTGGTCGTTGATCCGCTGGAGGACCAGGCGCTCGCCGGCCGGGGCAGCCGCGCGGAGCGTTTCGTGGATGTGCCCGCCGCCCCAGGGCTCCACGATCGCAGTGTCGGGAGCCAGGCCGAACGAGCGGAGCGCGTACGCGAGGTCCTCGTTCATCGCGTCCCCCACAGCGGCGCCGGATAGCGACCTTCGGCGACGAGGGCCGCGAGCCGTTCGCGGACGCGAAGCCGGTCATCCGGCCAGGTGACGCCGAGCCACGAGTCGTCGGTGGCGAGGAGATCCACCCGCGCATCGCCCGCCTCGATCCGGTCGCCGATCACCGCGGGCAGGAAGAGCTCGCCTTCCCCGTGGGCCGCCCAGGCCGTCTCCAGCGCG
>JBDLIY010000136.1:0-9081 GCA_039714635.1 Planctomycetota bacterium | reverse complement strand
CGCATGGAGAAGATGATGGACCGCGCCCACGACGAGCTCGTCCCCCACCTGAAGGAGATGATGGAGCGGATCGAGCGCCTGGAGGACCGCCTGGAGGACCGCCTGGAGGACCGCCTGGAGGAGGAGGAGGAGGAGGAGTGACCGGTACAAACGCGCCAAAGGGTGTCAGCAGGCGCGGCCGCCAAAAAGTGTCAGGCCGCCAAAAGGTGTCAGGACAAAAACACCGCGTTTGCGCGCGGACCGACCCGCAGGCGCGGCAGAACGCTGACAGGCGTCAGTGCGCCGGGTGAAAAACCGACGCGGCAGAACGCTGACAGGCGTCGGTGTGTCGGATGAAAAGGCGACGCCTGTCAGCGATGTTTCAGCTATGTGAAAAACCGACGCCTGTCAGCGGTGTTTCAGTCGGGTGAAAAACGGGCGCCTGTCAGCGATGTTTCACTTTCCGTCGTCCGTCAGCTTCTGCATCGCCAGCTTCGCCAGCGTCTGGTACTTCTCCAGGCCGAAGACCTTGCGGACCTCCTTGTAGAGGTTGAAGGCCCTGTCGTACTCGCCCGCGTCGACGAAGTCCTTCGCCTTCGCGTCGATCTCCTCCCACCGTTCCTGCGCCCGCTCCTCGATCGCCCGGACCGCCCGCTCCTTGCGCGCGCGCCACGCCTCCGGGTCGTCCGCCAGCAACTGGTTCTTGTCCCAGAAGTCCTCGATCACGTCGCGGGCCGGACCGAACTCGTCTCGCTTCTCGAACACGCCGGCCGACGACAGCGCGAGACGGAACGCCCGGTCGATCTTCGCCTGGCCACTGGTCGCGAGCCCGGAGGTGGTTCCGCCGCCCGTCCCGCCCCCGGCCACGCCCCGGCCCATCAACTCGTCGAGGCGCTGCTGCGCCTGGCCGCCCCAGAACGTCCCCTTCCACTTCTCGACGTAGGCTTCCCACTTCGCCGCGGCGCCCCGCGTGTCCTCGCGGTGCTTCGCGACCCAGGTCTCGATCGACGAGAACTCCCGGAACGCCTTGTCGCCGGCGCGGTTCAGGTCGCGGCCGCGCATCTCCGCCTCGATCTCCGCGGCGAGAGTCCGGATCTTCGCGTGGTACCCGAGGTCGTCGGCGGCGTCCGCCTGCTTCGCGAGCTCCAGCGCCTGCTCGTAGCGCTCCACGTCGCGGAGATCGCGCATCTCGGCGTAGATGCCCTGGTTCTTTGAGACATCGAACAGGGGGCCGACGAAGACGACGGCGGCGACGCCGAACAGGAGCAGCCCGACCACGACGCCGAGAACGATGATCGGGGTGTTGGCGCCGGCCCGCGGACTGCGCGGGCGGAACTCGCGGTCGCGCGGGGACATTCCCATGGGGGTGGGCCTCGCCGGCTTCGCGGGACGGGCCGGGGCCGCCGCCGCCGGAAGGGCCGCCGCCGGGCGAGCGACCGCGGGCGTCGGGGCGGCGCCGGCGAACGTGATTCGCACGTCGCCGAGGGCGATCTCGTCGCCGTCGGCGAGGACGTGCTGGTTCACGTACTGACCGTTCACCTTCGTCCCGTTGCGACTCTCGAGGTCGATCAGCTTGTGCCCCACGCCGGGGACGTGGCGGATCTGGCAGTGCTCCGAGCCCACGTGCGAATCGCGGAGGCGCACGGACGCGCCCTCCTTCCGACCGATGGACACGACGTCGTCGAGGATCTCGTAGACGGTGGACTTGTCGTCTTCGCGGATGGTGAGTTTCGCCATGAGTCGCCTTCTGTTACTTCCCCATCTCCGGTTTGGCGTCGAAGTCCTTCAGTTTCGTGCGGCCGAAGTTCTGGGTCCAGTGCTTCCCGGCCTGGCCCGTCCCCATCTCCGTCCAGAACCGCCGGAGGAGGTTCCGGTGGTGTCCGCTCGAGTGAACCCACCCGTTGTGCGCGCCCCGGGGATGCCCCGAGCCGCGGTGGCAGTTCTCGCTGACCGCGGAGCCCTTGTACCCCTCGATCTTCGCCCGCAGGTCCGGCGTCTTCCGCTCGGGGATCGGCGAGAAGTGCCCGAAGTAGCCCAGGCGCTGCATCTCCTCGCAGTGGCCCCGGGCGCTCTTGACCAGCCGGTCGTCGATGATGATCGCGCGCCGGCCCATCATGATCCGGTACTCGTTCGTGATGCGGACCTGCTCCCGCTCGGGATCGGTGGCCACCGTCGCGAGCGCGGCGTTGTACTCCATGGCGCGGCGGTTGTACTCGTGGAACATGTACTCCGCGGGACTCACGAAGTACGTCCGGATCGTGAGGGGCTTGTCGACGTAGAGGAGCACACGGTCGAGATTTCGCCGGGACTCCGCGACGTCCACGCCGAGCTGCTCGAGCTCGGCATTCGCCGCCTCGATCTCCTTCTCCATCCGATTCATCGCCGCGTCGCGCTTCACGGTCAGGCGGACGGGATCGTCCCAGATCGCGCGCACGGCCGCGACACGGGCGTCCACCTCCATCTGCACCGGCGTGTACTCCGCCATCCGGTTCCGGTAGGGGTAGAAGTACTTCACCTCGTCGAAGATCAGCGCGAGGGCGTGCGCCCGCGCCTTGTCCAGCTCGGCCCGCCGCTCCCCGAGCTTCCGGAGCCGGGCGAACGCCGGATGCTCGAGCAGCTTCGCGGAGAGCGTGGTCTGCCGCTGGCGGAGGCCCGCGATCTTCTCGCGGTGGATCTCCTCCGCGTGCTCCTCGCGGGTGAGGATCCGGCCCTTCCAGGCCAGGAAGCCGCCCTCGGGGAACGGACGTCCCTCCTTGCGCGCGTAGAGCCGGCTGGCCGCCTCCCGCGACTCGTCGTGCGAGAGGGACTCGATGATCTCGGCCTCGTAGTCCGTGCGCAGGCTCAGGTAGAAGCAGTAGACCGCGAGCAGCAGGCGCTCGTCGGGCGTGAGCTTCGCCGACCGCAGCACCGCCAGCTCCTCGTCCGGCGTGAACGCTCCCCAGTCGCGGCTGATCTCGCTCTTCCGGAAGCCGAGCCGGAGGGTGTCGCCCTCCATCCCGAGGACCTTGAACCGCGTGTCCCCGAACCGGATCGCGCCGAACTTCGCCCCTTCCCGCCGGACATCCGCCTTCACCCGCTCGATCAGGACGTCGAGGGCCCGCAGCTCCGACTCGCGGAGCTCGAACTCCTCCCGGATGGAGTCGACCGTGACGTGGGGCACGACGGCCGCGTACTTGTCCGCCGCGCGCAGGAAGTAGCCGGCGGAAGCGAGTTCCTCGGCCTCGGCGGCCATCAGGTCGTAGCTGCGGCGGCGGGCGATCTCCCCGCTCCGCGAACCCTCCGCCACGGCCCCGCCGGAGCGGGAGGCGAGAGTGTCCGCGCGACCGAGGAGGAGAGCCCGGAAGCGCGTTCCGGTGAAGCGGACCGCCTCCTTCCGCAGCAGTTCGACCGCGCCGGCCGCCTCGTCCTGGCCGAACATCTCGTCGGAGCGCGTCAGGAGGTCCCGGTAGGCGTAGAGCGCGCGCTTGTTGACCTCGGCCTCGGCCTTCCCGAGCTGCTCCTCCCAGCTCGACGCCGCGGACGGGTTGCGCTTCCCGAACGCCGCGAGCAGCGATGCCGCGCGGCCGTACTCCCCGCGGGCGGAGAGCTCCGTCGCATCGTCCATCGCGCCCTGCACGAGGCCGCGGATCTCCTCCTGCCGCGAGGAGTCGAGCTCCCGGAGCGCGGCGCGGACCTTCGCGGACAGCTCCGGCAGGCCGTGGGCGTTCTCGAGGACCTTCTGGTACCGGAAGTAGAGCTCGGCGAACGGCAGCGTGTTCGCTTCCCGAAGGTGCGTGAGCGCCTCGAGCTCGGCCCGGGCGCGCCGGAGCCGCTCCACCTGCGGTCCCAGCAGACGGATCTCCTCGCGGGCGTCGTCGGCGTAGCCGGAATCCGGGTACTCCTCGAGAAACCGGGTCAGAGCCTCGAGCTCCCCGACCGGATTCCGCGGCGACGTCTCCGCCGGCAGGCGGGCGATTTCGTACCGGGCCGAATCCAGCCGGCGCCGGGCCTCCTCCACCTCGGCGCTCCGGGAGGACCCGGCGGCGCTCGCCCCGATCTCGACGAGCACGAACAGGAGGAGGGCGGGCAGGAGGGCGCCAAGGAGCGGCTTCGCGGTCGGCGGGCGACGGCGGACGGGCTTCGGCGTCTCGGAGTGGACGAGGATCACGGACTCGCCGATCCGGATCGACTCCCCGGGGCCGACGCGGCCCTGGTCGATCCGGACCGAACCGAGCCACGTCCCGTTCGCGCTGCCCAGGTCGGTCACGAGCAGGCCGTTCCCACGGGGCGTCAGGCGCACGTGGCGGCGCGAGGCCTCCGGATCCGCGATCACGAGGTCCGAATCATCGCTCCGGCCGAGGACGATCGGGGCGTCCCCGACCTCGTGCCGGGTCACACCTTCCGTGGTCTCGATCCTGAGGATCAGCATCCGCGCCTCACTTCCAGACGACGTCCACGCGGGCGGTCCCCCCTTCCGCCACGGAGACCTTACCCCAAGGCCGGCGCACGTCGGAACGGAAGAGAGAGAGATCGTAGTCTCCCGCCGACAACCCGGTGAGAACGACGGTTCCCGCGTCGTTCGTCGCCGCCGGCCCTCCGCCCTCGACCCAGAACCGCGCCGGAGCGTCGCCGGCGGAAAGCGCCACGCGGACCCCGGCCAGGGCGGCGCCCGATTCGGATCGGACGGAGACCGTGAGCCGACCTCCGGCGCGAAGCACCATCTCGACCTCCGTCGGCTCGCCGGCCACGGCCTTCGCCGTCCGACTCGTGGCCGCGAACCCGGTCGGGTGGGAGGACAGCGTCACCTCTCCCGGCGGGACGCCCCGGAACTCGAAGCGTCCGAAGCCGTCCGTCACGCGGGAGTGGCGATCCGACGGCACCCCGGCGACCAGCTTCAGACCGGTCTCGATCGCCGGAGTGCGGTCCGGCCGGAGCAGCACGCCCCGCACCGTGACGCCGCGCGCGAGGTCCATGTCCACCTCGAGGGCGTCCCCGTGACCCAGCTTCAGTTCCTTCCGGGCGTACCAGTCCCCGGCGTAGATCCGGATCCGGTAGGTGCCGGCCAGGAGGCTCGGGAACTTCCAGGCCTCCACCCGCCCTTCGAGTTGCCGGACGATCGGGGCCCGGTTGTGGACGCTCCCCCCGATGGGGCGGAGTTCCAGCCAGCCCCGCATCTCCGGCTCCTCCGGCCACCCGACCTTCACGCGGATGGATCCGAGCGCCGTGGCGACCAGGTCGAGTTCGGTGTCCCCCGCCGTGGCGGAGGCGTTGAGGATCTCGTGGCCGGGCGCCTTCACGCGGAGGTTCACCGCCCCCTCCGGGAGGCCCGAGCACCGGAACGCGCCGTCCGACGCGACGTCGATCTCCAGCCGGAAGTTCTGGTTGCTGACGAAGAGCTTCGTGCCGGGGGGCACGGTCCCGGAGGTGCTCCGGACCCGACCGGCCACGGAGAGGCCCGCCGGCAGGCGCAGATCCCCGAGGTCGAACACCTCCGCCGGCTCGACGTCCCGGATTGCGTGGTGCTCGACCCGGCCCGGCGCCTGGACCGAGATCTCCATGCGCTGCGGCGCCACACCGTAGAACAGGACCCGCCCGTCCGCCTCCGTCAGGCCCGAGGAACGCGTCGTGAAGGTCTCGAAGGCCCCGGCCCGGAACGACTGGACGCCGGCGATCGAAACCAGGGCTCCGGTCACGGGGGCGCCGTCCGGCCCGAGGACGCGGAGCTTCGCCTGCTGGATCCGGTCGAGGACGACGACGGCCTCCGCCGTGGCTCTCCCGTCCCGGATGGGCACGACGGCGGCGCTCTTCAGGTACCAGCCGGGTTTCTCGGCGAAGGCGGCGCAGACCGTCGGCTCGCCGGCGTGGATCCAGGAGATCTCGAAGGTGCCTTCCGGCCCGGTCAGCGGACCGCGCACCGGCAATCCCGGATCCTCCACGCGGAAGAGCACGCGCGTCCGGGCGTTCTCGACCGGCTCTCCCGCCGGATCCGTCACGCGGCCGGCGATCCTCGCGCCCTTCGCCAGCTTCGCCGGGAATGTGGCCGGCACCGTGCGGTCTCCCGGCAGCTCGATCGGTGTCTCCTCGAAACCGTCACCGCGGAGCCAGATCCGCGGGAAGCAGGCACCCTCGACGATCAGCCGGCCTTCGGCGTCGGCCGGGATGTTTCGCTCTTCGACGAACAGGGTCGACCCGATGACGCCGCTCAGGGGGCGCCCCGTCGCCTCGTCCTTCACCTCGAGGGTGATCGGCGCCGGACGACCGACGATCACCTCGACTTCCGACGTCTCCCCGGACCGGACGCGGAACGCCCCCGAGCGGCCCACGAAGCCTTCCGCCATCACCCACGCGCTCATCTCGATCGGAGCGGCCGCGGGCACGTGGAACCGGCCCTCGTCGTCGGTCGTGGCGATCGTCGCAAAGCGCGGGCCCTGGCCGCTGATCATGAGATCGACGCCGACCGCGGGCGTCCCGTCCCGCTCGGTCACGCGACCCCGGATCTCGCCCGGCGCCCGCAACTCGACCTCCACCGGCTCCCCTCCGACGCGGAGGAGGGTCGGCGCCTTGACGATCCAGTCGGCCACTCCCTCCGCCGAGACCCGGATCCACGCGTTGCGCGGCACGTCGACGATACGGAACATGCCATCCTCGTCCGCCCTCACGGAGCGATCCTCCCGCGCGGGTGCCATCGGCAGGGGCGGCGGAATGAGGACGGTGGCCATCGCTCCGCCGAGGGGCCGGCCGGTTTCGTCGACGGCCCGGCCGAGGATCCACGTGATCCGGTTCCGGGAGGCGGAGTACCACTCCCACTCCCGGAGTGTCAGCGCGTCCGGCGAGAGCGTGGCGTCGATGGGTCCCGTGCCGCCGCCGACCGGGGTCGGAACCGGGTCCTCCGTCGCCTCCTCGCCGCCGCAGGCCGTGATCAGGAGAGGCAGGAGAAGCACGAGAGCGAAAGACAGCGCATGTTTCGTCATGTCGGTCCTAGGGCCTCTTCAGGCCGTAGAGGTTGATCTTGCTGTCGAGGGTCGGCCGCGAGATGCCGAGACGTCGGGCGGCCTCCGTCTTCTTCCAGTTCACCTGGGTGAGGATCTCCCGCACGACCTGCCGCTCGACGGCCTGGATCACCTCGCGGGTGATGTCCCGGAGCGGTCGGTCGCCGATCTGCTCCGAGAACATGTGCGGCACGGAGCCGAGCCGGATCTCCTCGGAGAGGATCTCGGGAACGATGACGCGGTCGGCGAGGGCGATCGCCCGTTGGATCTCGTTCCTCAGCTGTCGCACGTTCCCCGGCCAGTCGTAGCCGGCGAGCATCGCCATCGCCTCGTCGGAGACTTTCCGGTCCGTCGTCTCGGGCTCGCCGTTCTCCGCCCGGTGAGTCTCGGCCCGATGCAGTTCCAGGAAGTGGTCCACGAGGAGCGGAATGTCCTCGCGGCGTTCGCGGAGCGGCGGCAGGACGACGGTGATCACGGCGAGCCGGTAGAAGAGGTCCTCGCGGAAGCAGCCCTCCTCCTTGAGGTGGCGGAGGTCCTTGTTGCTGGCCGCGATGATCCGTGCGTCCACCTTGACGAGGTCCTTGCCGCCGAGCGGACGGAGTTCCCCCTCCTCCAGGACGCGCAGGAGCTTCCCCTGCATCTCCATCGACATGTCGCCGATCTCGTCGAGGAAGAGCGTGCCCCCGTCGGCGAGAGCGATGAGCCCCTTCTTGTCCCGGTCGGCGCCGGTGAACGCGCCCTTGCGATAGCCGAACAGCTCGCTCTCGAGCAGGTTGTCCGGGATCGCGGCGCAGTTCTCCGAGACGAACGGCTCGTCCCTGCGCAGTCCGTTGAAGTGGATCGCGCGGGCCACGAGTTCCTTGCCGGTGCCGGACTCGCCCTGGACGAGGACGGGAATGTTGCTGTCCGTCACCTTGTCGAGGAGCCGGAACACCTCCCGCATGCGCGCCGACTCCCCCACGATGCTGTCGTAGGAGTACTTGAACTCGAGCTCGTCCTGCCGCTCCCGCAGGATCTGCTTCACCTCCAGCAGTTCCGCGCTCTGCCGCCGCACCTTCTCGTTGAGGATCCGGTTCAGCTCCTCGACCTTCTCCTTCGCCCGCTCGAGCTCCTTCTGGCGTCGCTGGTCCTCGGCGACGAGCCGGGCGTTCTCCACCGCGACGGAGGCCTGGTCGGCGAACGCCTGGAGCAGGGGCAGGTCCACCCTCGAGAAGACGCCCTCCTCGAAGCGGTTGTCCACGTAGAGCACGCCGGTGATCCGCCCCTTGATCCGGAGCGCCACCGCCATGACCGAGCGGAGCTTCAGGTCGCTGACCGACCCCGAGGTGGAGAGCCGCTCGTCCGTCTGGGCGTTGATCGTGATCAACGGCTTTCCGGTCTTCGCCACCTCTTCGGCGATGGACCAGGAGAGCTTTCCCCCCGGCTTCCGGACCGGCTCCTGGTCCAGGTTCCGCGCGGTCTTGATCTCGAGCCGGTTCTCGGCCCGCAGCAGGAGGAAACCCCGCTCCGCCATCGTCAGCTGGATGACGGCGTCGACGATGATGCCCAGGAGTTTCCCGAGGTTCAGCTCGGAGGTGATCCCCTTCGTGATCTCCTGCAGCCGCTCGAGGTTCTCGCGGTTCGTCCCGCGCCCCGAGATCGCGGTGGACCGCGTCTCGACGAACTCCTCGACGAAGCTCCGGAGTTCGAGGATGCCGTCGAGAGCGTCCTCCTCGTAGGCGCGCGTCAGGACGCGCTCGATCTTCGCCTTCGGATCGGAGGCGTAGGAGCGCCGCGGCGCCGTGGCCGCCGGCTTCGCGGGCTTCCGCGTCTTCGGGCCGGCGCTCTCCTTGTAGTAGAGGATCGTCTCGCCGACCTCCACCTTGTCGCCGTGGTTCAGGTTCTTCTTCGAGACCTTCTTCCCGTTCACCCGCGTGCCGTTCTGGCTTCCGAGGTCGACGAGCCGGTACTTCGACCGGTGGGACTCGACGCGGCAGTGGAACCGGGAGGAGTGCCGGCCCTGGATCTGGATCGTGTTGCCCTTCTCGCGGCCGACCGTCACTGGCTCCGGACCGAGATCCACGACCCGGACGTCATCTCCCTTCTGGACGATGAGGTGCGCGGTGACCATCAGGCGTTCCCCACGGGGACGAGC
>JBDLIY010000135.1:0-9148 GCA_039714635.1 Planctomycetota bacterium | reverse complement strand
CGTAGATCTCCTGCTCCATGCGGCCCCCGGCGGCGAGACCCATGTCCATGGCGGCCGGCTCCGGCGGAGCCGCGCACAGGTCCTCCATCACACCGATTGACCGTCGGCGGAGGACCCGGGGCGGCACCTTCGGGAACCGCCGCTCGAAAACCTCCCGCTTCATCGGACAGACCACGATCTGCACGCCGCCGTGCTCGGCCTGCGCCGTCAGCTGCTCCTCCGCGGTGTAGCCATCCCCCAGCCGCATCGCGGTGAACTGCCGGATCACCCCCTTCGCCACGCAGAAGCCGTCCAGCCACGGCTGCTTCGGGGCGACCATGTAGTCCTGCGGGCTCCGGTGCAACTCGTTCGACCACCCCTCCCCCGTCACGGCGTCGATCTTGCCGGCGGCGACCTTGATCGCGAACGGGTACGGCGTCTCGCGGTCCCCTACCCAGGCCGGGCTGAAGTTCAGCCACATCGCCTCGGCCTGGTGGATCGGGAGCATCACGCCGCCGTGGCGGAGCCAGGTCCCGGGCACGCGCTCCGCGAAGTCGTCCACGTGGCGGAGCGGGAACGAACCGAGGCCCGGGGGCAGCGGGTAGGTCCCGTCGTCGTCCGGGATCCGGAGCGTGCGCTGGAAGTCGATGGTCAGCTTCGCGTCGGGGTGGACCTCGGGGAACGAAAACTCCAGGTGGTCATGCTTCAGTTCGATCATGTCAACTCCTGTCTCACCAGTCACCGTCCCGGACCTCGCGGACGACACGCAGGATCGCGTGGTCCGGCAGGTCCCTCAGTTCGCGGAGGAGCTCGGCCATCAGCTTCGGCCGGCGGCGGATCACCGCCGTCAGGTCGGCACTCACCTTGCCCGCCAGGGCGAGCAGCACGTCCGGGTCCTCTTCGAGCGCCTCCGCCAGCGCGCGGACCTTCGCCTCGGAGGGCGGCGCCTCGATCCCCCTCTCCACCTTGGAGAGATAGGAGGGCTCCACCCCGATCCGCGCGGCCAGCCGGCGCAGCGAGAACGACTTGTCCTCCCGCCGCAACTCCTCCCGGCGCTCCCGGACGTAGCTTCCGAACTCCTCGCTCATGTCATGTAGTATGTACTACACACTCAACACTGTCAAGGGCCGATTCGAAGTTGCCCGGCGCGGTAGCATGGGTCGATGCGCCGCGCCATCGTTCTCACAGCCCTGCTCCTGTCCGCCCTCCCCGCCCTCGCCGACGGATTCCGGGACGCGAAGAAGGCCTTCCAGACCGCGTTCGCGAAGCCGCTCCCCGCGAAGGAGCGGGAGTTCGCCGTCCGGAAGCTCGCCGCGTTCGACACGAAAGACGCCGCGAAACTCCTCGTCGGCGCGATCCCCGAGACCAGGAGGGAGTACGACCTCCTCCTCGTCGAGCGCGCCGCGGTCCAGAGCGGGAAGATCGAGTTTCCCGACGGCGGGCCCGCCCCCCGGCTCGGGGAGTTGAAGCGGCTGATCGACCGCGAACTCCGGGTGATCGATGCGATCGACGACGCCCTGGCCGGCATGCGGGAAAAGCGCACGGTCCAGTACCTGTTCCGCGACGCCCTGCCCCGCGAGAAGAACAGCCACGCCCGGGTCTCCGTGGCGAAGGCGCTCGGCCGGATCGGCGACGCGGCGGCCGTTCCGGCGCTGATCAAGGCCCTGAGGGACAAGTCCGAGCGGGTGCGGGGCGCCGCGGTCCTCTCGCTCGGCCGGCTGAAAACAAGGGAGGCCGTGCCCGCGCTCCTCGACCTGCTGGACGCCGATTCCTGGACGATCCGCGCCGCGACCTGCGAGGCGTTGGGCCGGATCGGCGACCTCCGCGCCGTCATCCCGCTGATCGAGCGCCTGCCCGCGGAAGAAGGCCGGCTGGCCGAGGACGTCGGCGACGCCCTGGCGAAGCTCACGGGCCAGCGTTTCGGCACCGCGACGGACGCGTGGAACCGATGGCTCGAGAAGAACCGGGAACTCATCGAGGCGGGCGGCCCGCTGCCGAAGCCCCCTCCCCCGCCGGAGGAGAAGCCGGAGGCCGAAGACGGCTACTACGGCATCCCCGTCCTGACCCGCAAGGCGATCTTCATCCTCGACATCTCCGAGTCGATGTCCTACTCCGCGACGAAGGACCAGGAGAAGCCGAAGCCGGGCGAGGACTCGCGCCTCGACGTCGCGAAGCGCGAATTGAAGAAGGCGCTCCTCGGCTTCGATCCGAAGGGCCGCTTCACCGTCGTCGCCTTCCACAACCGCCTGACGGTCTGGAAGGACCGGATGATGGACGCGACGGAGGTGAACCGGAAGGCCGCCGCCGGCTGGGCCGTTGCCCTGAAACCGACGGGCACGACGAACATCTACGCCGCGCTGGAGAAGGCGTTCGCGATCGCGGGAATGGGCGTGACGGACCGCCACTACGCCGTCTCCGCCGACTCGATCTACCTGCTCTCGGACGGCGCCCCCACCAACGAGGACCTGACCGACGACGACCCCGACCGCATCCTCCGCGCGGTCCGCGAGTGGAACCGCCTCGGCCGCGTGAAGATCCACACGATCGGCCTGCGGGGCCACGCCGCGTACTTCATGTCGACCCTGGCCGAGGAAAACGGCGGCACCTACGTCGTCCGCTGATACCGAGACGCGAACATTCCTTCCATTCCGCCAAAAGCACCACCCGCCGGGAGCGGGTATCGGGGATTTGGAAGGAATGTTCGCGTCTCGGTACCTCCGGGTTTTGTGGATTTCGCCTTGACTGCATCTTGTGTTGTCCTAGGCTTCTGCCGCTCCAGGTAGAGGAGAACTGACTGATGTTGTCGAGATCCGAAGGAGGGCAGCGAGCCCGGACCTTCGGAGCGTGAGCCGGCGCGACGCGCCACGGAAAGGTCAGGCTCCTCGCTCCGTCCGCTCCCTGCCCGTTTCGCGGGGGGCACGCACCCGCCGCAGGCCTCAGGGGTGAGGCAGACGGGGACGGTGCGCCCTCCCCCCCGATGGGAGGGAGAGAGATGGCCAGCCGGATGGTCGCGAGCGACCTGTCCGACGTGATCCGGTCGTATACGGAGACGAGGACGATCGAGGAGCTCACCGCTCAGGGGAAGAGACGCGTCCGCATCGTCTCGGGTCGGATGGTCCAGCGGATCATCCAGGCGATCGTGGACGACACGATCGCGCGGGAAACCGCCGAGCGAATCCCGAAGGACCGCGAGTGGATCGCCTCCGAGACGTGCATCCAGTTCGACCGGTTCATGAAGTTCCAGGCCGATCAGGAAGCCGTCATCCGGGAGCGGGATGAGCTCGTCCGCAAGTACCGGGAGCAGGCGGAGAGCGCGTCCGAGCGGATCGACCGCGCGACGGCGCGGCTGGAGGAGGAACGCGACGGGTGGGCCGAGCGCGAGGCCTGCCTGGTCAGCGGCTTCCGCGAGAAGATCCGCCGGCTCCAGGAGGATCTGGCCGGACTCCGGGAGCAGGGGGACGCCGAGTCGCAGCGGCGTGTCGTCGAAATCGAGGAGGAGCGCGACGAGGCTCGCCGCCGGGAGGAGGACGCCCGGGAGCTCTCCCTCGTCTCCGAGCGCAGCCTGAGCCGCACCGAAGCCAAGCTCGCGGCCACGGAGGCGGCCTGCCAGGGCCAGGAGCGCGAAGTCCGCCGCCTGTCCGACCGCCTCGACGACGCCGTGGCCGACGCCGCCAAGCGCGAGAGCGTCCTCTCCCGCCGGTACGAGGAGCGGATCGCCGTCCTGAAGGACGAGAACCGCGAACTCGCGGCCCGGCGGGAGGCCGATCGCGGCGATCTCGACGACCGGCAGGAGCAGACCCTGGTCGAACTCCGTGAGGCCGAGCAGAAGACCGGGACCGTAGAGGCCCGGCTCGCGACCGCCGCGGAGCGCCTCGTCGAGTACGAGGAGGCGATCGAACGCATGACCGCCGAGCTCGCGGAGGCCCACCGGCGGATCGACGAACTCCTCCCCCAGCGGGACGAGGCCAGAGACGCCGCCTCCGGGGCCGAACTGGACGTCCGCCGCGCCGAGCGCAAGCTCCGTCGGATGCAGGTCCGGCAGACGACGGCACGGTCGGAGCTCGCGGAGCGGGAGAGAGAGGTCCAACACCTGACGGACGAACTGGCGCAGGCCGATCTCGCGATCCGGGAACAGGCGGAGGCGCACGTCCGTGGCGAGGCCGGGGAGCTCAGGGAACCGCTGAACTCGCTCGCGATGCGCGGGAACGTCCACCCGGACCGGGCGGCCGCGGGCCCCGTCGAAGTCACCGGCGAAGCGACCGACGTCCTGGTCGACCGCATCTTCGACGCCGACCACGAGATGACATCCAACCTCGACTCGCTCGAGGTGGAGGAGGTCGCCACGAAGAGTGGCGTGTCGAACACCATCGCCCGCCTGCGGGCGGCCCGGGATGGGGACGACGAATCCGCGAGTTGACGCGCGCGCGGAAGGGGCGCAGACCCCGGAACGCACCGGAGCATGGTGACACCCGGGTGACCGGAAGTGGCCGGAGGAGGAGAGCGTCATGTCGAACGACTCGGAAGACACGCGTTTCGGCCGGGAGGAGGCCCCGGGCCGCGCGGACGGGACACCCCCCTCCGAAGCCGCCCTGCCGCCCCTGGTGGCGTCCGTGCCGCGGACGGAGACACCCGGGGAGTCCGCTTCCGCCCGCGTCCGGAGCGAACAGGCGATCGCCGCGAGCCGGGCGAATCCCGCGCCGGCCCTCGGCCGCGGCCTCGACATCGGAACGGCGAACCTGCTCACGGCCGCGCAGGACGAGAGCGGCCAGGTCACGGTGAAGCGCGAGCGGAACGCCTTCCTCGAGATTCCACCGGAGGTCAGCGGCAACCAGGAAGTGCTGACGAAGCTCGACGTCCCCTACGTGCGGCACCGGGACCGCTTCTACGTCCTTGGCGATGTTTCGTTCCAGCTCGCGAACATGTTCGACCGGGAGGTCCGCCGCCCGATGCGGGACGGCTTCCTCTCGCCGACGGAGCAGGACGCGATCCCGATCCTGAAGTTCCTGCTCGACCGCCTCCTCGGCCCGCCGGCCGTCGAGGGGGAGCCGGTCTGCTTCTGCGTCCCCGCCCCCTCGATCGACCGGGAGAACGACATCCGCTACCACGAGGGGATCGTCTGCGGCGTCCTGAGCAAGATCGGTTACACGCCGAAGTCGATGAGCGAAGGTCACGCGGTGGTCTGTTCCGAATTCGCGGACCACGGGTTCACCGGCATCGGCATCTCCTGTGGCGGCGGAATGTTCAACGTGTGCGTGGCACACGCGACCATTCCGGTGGTCACCTTTTCCGTGACCCTGGGCGGCGACTGGATCGACCGGCACGTCGCCAGGGCGACGGGCATCCAGCGCACCCGGGCCACCGCCATCAAGGAGAGCGAGATCGACCTGACGGAGCCGAAGTCGCGCGAGGAGGAGGCCGTCGTCCTCTACCACCGTCACCTCATCAGCTACGTGCTGCAGAATCTGAGGCAGCGGCTCCGGCTCGCGCGCGACCTGCCGCAGTTCACGGAGCCGGTCGAGATCGTGGTGGCCGGCGGGACGAGCCTGGTGGGCGGCTTCGTCGAGGTGTTCGCCGAGGAGCTGACGAAGGTCGACTTCCCGGTGCCCATCGCGGGCGTGCGCCGCGGGGCGGACCCGATGACTTCGGTCGTCCGGGGCACGCTGATCGCGGCCGCTCTCGCGAACGACTGACCTGCACGTTGCAGGAAGCGGGAGCGCAGGGTGATCCCCCCACACAACCCTGCAGACAGCTGCATGGCTGTACGACTGGCGGGCCCTCGCGGCGCAATGTCGCGGGGGCCCTACTTCTTCTCCCCGGCCCCGGCCAGGTGCAGCTCGAGGATCCGCTTCACCTCGGCGATCGCCTCCGCCGTCTCCTGCACGCTGTGACCCGACTTCACGATCAGTTCACTCGCCGCGCCGTCGAGGTGGGCGCTCGCGTAGGGAACCACGCCGTCGCCGGTCGGGTTCTCCCGATCACCGCGCATGTCCCCGACGATGCTGTGGAACGGCAGTCCGGGCCGGAACGGCAGCCCCGCGAGTGCTTTCAGGTACTCCGATTCCGGGTCGAGGTTGTCGATGCTGTTGCGGGGCTCCCCGAGCCGCCTGCGGACCTCGGGACGGAGCAGGGCGCCGTAGCGCTTCAGGATCTCCGCGCGGAGATCCCGCACGATCGGGTCCTCGTGCACCATCCCGGAGCCGATGGCGCCGACGGCCCCCGTGGCCAACGGGCTGCCGCGGTGCGGCGTGGCCAGGAAGACCAGCCGGGCCAGCTTCGGGTCGGGGGTGAAGATCGCGATCCGCCTCACGAGGTCCCCGAGCGAACCGGTCAGGTAGACCTGGCCCGCCGGCTTCGAGAAGAGGAGATCCCAGACCTCGCTTCCGCTCGACACGCCGAGCGACCGGATCTGGAGGCCGCCCATCGAGTGGCCGATCGCGACGTAGCCCCGCTCGCGCGCCTGCGGAGCCCGCCCGTCGAACCAGGTCCAGAACTCCGCCATCACCTTGCGCAGGCGGGCGTTGAGCAGCGGGAGGGCGTAGCCCGTCGGGTACTGGTAGGCGACGAACTGGAAGTTCCGGCGGATCGTCTCGTCGGCCCGCAGCGCGAGGGCCATCTTCCGCCAGGCCCGCGGACTCGACTTCAGGCCGTGGACGAAAAGCACCGGGATCTTGTCGTCGCGGGGCGGCTCCAGGACGTAGAGCGCCTCGAGGTCGAGGCGGGGCGTATTCAGTCCCTCCTCCGCCACGTCCCCGATCTCCGGCGCCATCGCCGCGAAGGGGGCGGTGAAGTTCGCCCGGAGCGGGTGCGTTCCGCCGAACAGCCCCGCCGTCGGCCGTTCGAGCGGATCGAGCAGTTCGAAGCGCGGTGCCTCACCGTCGAAGCGCAGCAGCGCGGTCACCGCGTAGGCGAAGTCGACGGGCGGGAGATACGGCCACGCCTTCCGCCGCGCCTCCGTCTCCGGGAAGACGACGACGACGGCGCCGCCGATGCCGTCGGTCGTCACGAGTCGCCCGAAGTGCTTCGTCGGCTGGAGCCCGGCCGGCACGACGTCGCCGAGCGGCTGGGTGAGGAACCCGCTCCGGACGAGGCGGACCTCGAGGCCGGCCACCTTCCACACCTCCCTCGTCCAGTCGACGGACGCCGCGCACGCGCCGCAGGCGAGGTCGTAGATCCGGCGGGCCCGGCGACGGTCGTCTTCGGAGGCCGTCTCCCCGCCCTTCGTCGCGGCGAGGACCTCCCAGGCGGCCCGGGCCGCGTGGAACGCCCGGTCCTTCCCGGTGCCGAGGAGATGACGCTCGGCCTCCGCGACGGCGCCCGGGTTCCCGGAACCCTCGAGGCGGCGATAGAGATCGGCGACCTCGCCGGTGCGATCGGTGCCGGCGGCGGCGGCGGCGGAAGCGAGGAGGAGAACCACGAGAAGCGTGCGCATGACACGAACATGCTATCCGGGCGACCGGGAAGCGGCAACGCGGCCCTCCATCTGCTAATCTCCCCCGGTGCTCAGTCGCGGGGACCGATGGAAGAGACGCGTCGAGCGGGGCATTCGACGCCAGCGCAGGAAGCGCAGCTTCGTCTGCACGGTCTGTGAGAAGGACGTTCCCTTCGCGTGGACGTGTCCCTGCGGGTTCATGATCTGCGCGGACTGCTTCCAGGAGAACGCCTGGGGGCTCACCTGCAACAACGTCACCTGGGAGTGCCCGGACTGCGGGGGCTTCCGGTCGTTCTGAGGAGTGGCATGGTCGACGCCGAGACGAGGAAGGAACGGGTTCGGCGGTTCTTCACCGAGAGGGCCGACGCCTACAACCGCAGCGAAAGCCAGCGACGGGGCCGGGACCTGCTCCGGCTCCTCGTCCTGCTGAAGCCGACCGGCGGGGAGACCCTCCTCGACGTGGCGACCGGCGTCGGCCACACGGCCATCGCGCTGGCCCCGCTCGTGAAGGCCGTCGTCGGCATCGACCTCACGCCGGCCATGGAGGAGGAGTTCAAGAAGAACGCCGCGAAGGCCGGCGTCGCGAACGCCTCCTTCCTGATCGGCGACGCGGAGGAGATCGAGCACCCCGACGCGTGCTACGAGATCGTCACCTGCCGCCGCGCCATCCACCACTTCACCGATCCCGCCGCCGCCCTCGCCGGCATGGCGCGGGTCCTCGTTCCCGACGGCCGGGCGGGCTTCGTCGACATGGCGGCGCCCGAGAACGCCGAGGCCGCCGCGCTGATGAACGGCCTCGAGAGCGCCCGCGACGACTCCCACGCCCGCGCCCTCGCGCCGACCGAGTGGCGCCGCCATCTCGCCGACGCGGGCTTCACGGTCGAGGAGGAGGACGTGCTCCCCTCGCGCATTCCCTGGAACGACTGGCTCTCCCCCCTCACGCCCGGAGGCCCCGAGGACGAGGCGGCCCGGGCGCGCCTCGACGCCGCGCCGCCCGAGGTCCGGTCCGAAGTCGTGGAGCAGGGCGTGGAGGGCGCGTACTTCCTGAAGCGCAGGATCGTCCTCGTGGCCCGGCGGAACGCGGGCTGACGCATCCGTGAAGCCGCGGCCCGACCAGGTCCCGCCGGTCGCCATCGAGCCGTGGCGAATCCGCTTCGCTGACTTCTTCACCTGGTTCCAGGGGCTGCTGTTCCGCCACCCGACCGGGCGGTGGTTCCGGCGGCTCGTCACGCGACCGCCGGTCCTCACCGAAGTGCCGCTCGCGCTGCGCCGCGGCGGCCCGGGTCTCGACGGATTGACGATCGCTTTCCTGTCGGATCTCCACGCCGGCGCCCTCCTGGACGAAGGGGACCTCGACGAGCTGTTCGAACGCCTGGCGGCCGCGCGGCCGGACGTCGTCGTCTTCGGCGGAGACCTGATCGACCACGAGCCGAAGGAGATCCGGCTCTACGCGAAGCCGCTCCGACGTCTCGCCCCGCCGCTCGGCGTCTACGCGGTGCCGGGCAACCACGAGTACCACCGGGACGACGAACTCGCCCTCTGGCGGGAGACGCTCGAGGCGGCGGGCGTGACGGTCCTGATCAACCGCGGGCAGGCCCTGGAGCGGAACGGCGACCGCTTCTGGCTGGCCGGGATCGACAACCTCGGGCGCGGCACGGCGGACGTGCCGGCGGCGCTCGACGGGTGGCGGGACGGCGAGCCGGCCGTGCTCATCTCGCACGAACCGGACGCCTTCGAGGA
>JBDLIY010000134.1:0-9160 GCA_039714635.1 Planctomycetota bacterium | reverse complement strand
GGACACCGGCCGGCGTGCGGCGAGGGCGCCGGCGATCTCCGACAGGATGCCGGTCCCCGCGCCCGGGACGTGGGGGTCGAGCAGCTGCTGCTCGGCGACGGACTCGCGGAACGCCTCCGTCAGCGGGGAGTCCACGGAGATCTTCGTCAGCGCGGAGCGGAGACGGCTGGCGAAGGGATCCGACTCCCCGCCCTGGATCGCCCTCTCGATGGCCGCGAGGGCGATGCCCTCCTCGTTCGTGAACGAGATCTCGTCCAGGTAGTACCGGTCGCGCGGGATCAGGTAGCCGCTGCGGCCGTAAGAGTCATCGGCGACGTACTCGATCGGCACGCCGAGCTTCCTCAGGTCCTTCTTGTCCCGATCGAACCGCTTCTCCAGCGCCTCCTCCGAGGCGTCGTCGTCGTAGCCCGACACCCGCCCCCGGATCTCCCGGAACGGCAGCGGCGTCCGCGCGGCCAGCAGGGCCGCGAGCAGGTTCAGGAGCCGTTCTTCGCGCGGGAGGCCGCTCATCTACCAGAGTTCCTTCTTCTTCCAGCGCCCCACCTTGAACCACACCAGATAGAGGAGCGCCATGAAGGCGTTGCTGGCGACGATCGCGTACCAGATTCCTTCCAGCCCGAGCTCCGGACGGCGGGACAGCGAGTAGGCGAGGGGAAGCTGCACGAGCAGGAGACCCACGCAGTCGATCAGGAGCGGCGTCTTCGTCGAGCCCGCACCGTTCAGGCTCTGGGAGAGCACCATGGCGATGGCCACGAAGGCGTAGGAGAAGACGACGATGCGCAGGTAGCCGGCGCCGGTCGCGGTCACGCGCTCGAACGACCCCGTGCCGGCCACGTCCACGATCTCCCGGTCGTGGCCGAAGAAGCGGATCAACTCGTCCGCGCTGAGGTAGTACGCCGCGCCGATGGCCACCATCATGAGGACGCAGATCCAGGTCGTGATCCAGGCCGACTTCTCGGCCCGGTCCGGACGCCGTCCTCCCAGGTGCTGTCCCACCATCGTGCTCGCCGCGGCACCCCAGCCGAAGGCGGCGAAGATCGTGAGCAGGTCGAGGCGCAACCCGATCCCGAACGCCGCCTGCGCCGACTCGTCGAACTGCGGCCGGAGCACCGGGTCGTAGTCGCCGACGATCCAGAGGATCGCGAGCATCGCCACGAGACGGACGACCCACTGGCCGGACGCAGGCAGCCCGACCCGCAGGAGGCGGACGAGAAGCTGGACCCGCACGCGCAACCACGTGAGACGCAGGCGGAGCCCGTTCCGGCCCCGGACCAGGATCACGAAGCCGATCACGACGAAGATCGCCCTCGAGATCACCGTGGCCCAGGCGGCGCCCGGCGCCCCCAGGTTCGGGAAGCCCCAGTGGCCGAAGACCAGGGCCCAGTCGAGGACGAGGTTCAGGAAGTTCGCCCCCACCAGCAGCACGAACGGCCAGAGCCCGTCCCCCGCCGCGCGGAGCACCGCCGTGATCTGCATCAGCAGAAACATCGTGACCGTGCCGAGGGAGACGATGGCCAGGTACTCGGTCGCCGTCTCGACCACGACCTCGCCCTTCCCCTGCAGGGCGATGACGAGTTCGCGCGCGTAGAACCAGGGAAGGACGCCGAGCACGACGGAGAGGATCACCGTCAGGATCAGGCTCTGGCCCATCACCCGGTTCGCCTGGTCCATGTTCCGGAACCCGATGCTGCGGGCCATGAACGCGATCGACGAAGTGGAGATCCCGTTCATGATGACCATCGGGACGGTGTTGACCATCGTGGCGATCGTCACCGCGGCCAGCGCCTGCGTTCCCAGCTTTCCGACGATCCAGAGGTCCACGAGGTTGATGAGCGCGTGGAAGCTCATTCCGAGGACGAGGGGCAGACCGAAGCAGAGGATCGAGGGCACGATCCCGCGGTCGGCGAGGGTCGTCACGGGCGGTGTCTGGGTATCGGAATCCATGCCGGGGGAGAGGGGAGCCTAGCCTCTAATGCCCGGCCCCGCGAGATTCCGTTTGCCCGCGAAGATCCGATCCACGAGAACGGCCGCGGCGGCGATCAGCAGGACGTCGAGGGGCGCGCGGAAGCGGCTCTGTCCCCAGGTCAGCACGGCCGACGCGAGAAACCCGGCGAACAGGGCCGCCACCACGAGCCATTCGCGCCAGCGGCGGATCAGGATCAGGAGGCCGACCAGCCCTCCCAGGGCGGCCGCCGACCACGACACCGTGTAGGCGACGCTCTTCCAGGCCGGCGGGTCGGACGGTGGGTTCATGACCGGCGAGAAGAACGCGCCGGCCTTCACGAACATCCCCCGCACGACCTGGCCCGGGTTCTCCCGCACCCAGTCGAGGACGAGGCCCCGAAAGACCCGCGCCTGCGCGACCTCGTCGTTCGACAGGCCCAGGATCCTCGACCTCGTCTCCGGGTCCATCGCGCGCCAGGCCCGCCGCTCCGCGCCGTCGATGCTGGCCGCCGGGTAGACCTCGAGCGTGAAGTCGTTGTGGGCGACCCAGAGCGCCCGCCAGGTGTCCGTGGAGAGCGTGGCGCTCCCCACCGTCCGGGCGTTCCTCACCACCCAGGGTGAGACCACCGCCGCCGCCGCGACGGTCACCAGCAGGACTCCCCGGAAACGCTTCCCGCGGGGCGCCGCCAGGAGGACGGCGAGGATCACCATCGGGATCGACGCGGTCACGGTGACGCGCACAAGGACGCCGGCGCCCAGGGCCGCGCCCAGCAGGAGGGCCGAGCCGGCGCCGGCGGTCCGCGCGAACCTCCACCACGCCAGGGCGACGCAGAGGACGGCGACCGTCAGAAGCGCGTGCTCGATGAGGGCCGTGTCGGCCATGACGGAGTACGGCCAGGCGAGCACGAGGAGGGCCGCGATCACGCCGGCCCGGGCGCTCCCCAGCCGGGACGCGAAGCAGCCGGTCAGGACCGCGGCGAACCCGCCCAACAGGGACTGGAGGACGAGCGCCCCCCACGGGTAGACGCCGGTAACCAGCGTCGCCGCCAGGAGCGCCGGGTAGCCGGGCGGCCGGTTCGCGAACTTCGGTCCGTAGAGGTCCCAGTGGTAGCCCCGGCCCTCGACGAAGTTCTGAGCGAGGTCGAGGTAGAACTGGAAGCCCCGGATCGCGTCTCCCGAGGTGGAGAGGTTGTAGCGGATCCCGACGTACAGGCGGATCGCCGCCGCGGCGGCCCCGATGACGACGAGGGCCGTCCAGGGGCAGGGCGCCGGCCGGGTCGGAGTTTCGCTGGGATCCACGCGCGGCGAAGGTAGAGCATGCGCCCGGACGAGCCAAGCCGGATCCCCCGGAGAATCCTCCCCGACGCCGCGGCGATCCGTGAGACTCTCGCTCCGGGCCGCCGAAACGGGAGGATGCGACCATCGACACGAGGGAGGACACCGTCATCCGCGAGCCGGGTTTCTCCTTCGTCGTGCCGGCCTACAACGAGGCCGCGCGCCTCGCCCGGACGCTGCCGGTCATCCGCGAACGCCTGCCGGACCTCGTCGCCGGCCGCCGCGCGGAGATCCTCGTCGTGGACGACGGTTCCTCGGACGCCACCGCGGACACCGCGACACGACTGCTCGACGGCTTTCCCGGTCGCGTCGTCTCCTACCGGACCAACCGGGGAAAGGGCCACGCCCTGATCCGCGGCATGCTGGCCGCGCGAGGCGCGGTCCGGCTTTTCTCCGACGCCGACCTGTCGACGCCGCTCGACGAGATCCCGCGGTTCCTCGCCGCGCACGACGCGGGGGCGGACGTCGTGATCGGCTCCCGGAAGCGCCCCGGGGCGAACGTGGAACGGCACCAGCCCCCGACGCGCGAATCGCTCGGCAAGGTCTTCACCGCGCTGGCGAACGTCCTCGTCCTCTCCGGGGTGTCGGACTTCACCTGCGGCTTCAAGAGTTTCACGGCGCCGGCCGCGGAGCGGATCTTCTCCGAGCTCACGGCCTGGGACTGGTCCTTCGACGTGGAGGCGCTCTGGCTGGCCCGGAAGCACGGCTTCCGCCTGCGCGAGGTCCCCGTGACGTGGCGGAACGATCCGCAGACGAAGGTCCACCTCAAGCGGGACATCCTGCGGTCGTTCGCGGGGCTGCTCCGGATCGTCCGGCGGCGTCACGGCCCCTGACGGACGGACCAGACGGTCACTCGACGATCGGAGGGACGTCCCGGCGCGGGGGCGTCGCGTCGCCGACCCTCGGCCACGACGGGAGTTCGGTGGGCGTGGCCATGGCCGCCTCCGGTCGCGGCGTGGCGTCGGGTTCACCGTCCGCCGGTGTGCTCGATCCGGGCGACACGAGGAAGTCGAGATCCAGGTCCAGGTCGGACACTTCGCCGCGCCGAGCCATCTCCGCGGCGGCCCGGACCTTGTCGGCGATGGACATGCGTGTCGGCGCCTCTTCCTCCGCCTCGGTCGCCACCGGGACGGTGAAGAAGAACGAGGCGCCCTTCCCCGTCGCCGAACGCACCCAGACCCGGCCACCGTGCAGGGTGATGATCTCGCGGCAGATCGCGAGACCCAGGCCGGTCCCGCCCTGCTTGTGGGGGAGCTTCTCGGGGGGCTGCGCGGGGAGCGTGTCTCCGACCTGGCTGTACTTCTCGAAGATCCTCAAGAGCTCCTCCTTGGGGATCCCGGGTCCCTGATCCTCCAGGCGAACCTCGACCATCCCCTCGTCGTTCCGGTCGGCATCGAGAACGACGACCGTGTCCGAGGGGGAGTACTTCAGGGCGTTCGACAGCAGGTTCGTGAGCACCTGGTGCAGCCGATCGCGGTCGCCGTTCACCGGGGGGAGGTCGGCCGGAAGGCGCGACTCCACCCTGATCGACTTCTCCTGCGCCATCGGCGCCAGGGAGCGGACCACCTCGCGGGCCAACAGGTTCAGGTCGAAGGGAGCACACTGGATCCGCATCTCCCCCGCCTCGATCTTCGCCAGGTCGAGGACGTCGTTGACGAGACGCGTCAGGCGCTCCGCCTCGGCGTTGATGATCGTCACGAACTCCCGCTTCTCCTCGGCGGAAGCGTCTTCGTTCGACAGGAGGATCTCCGAGAAGGACCGGATGGACGTCAGCGGCGTGCGCAGCTCGTGGGAGACCGAAGAGAGGAAATTGTCCTTGGCGGCCTGCAACTCGCGCAGCTGATCGTTCATCCGACGCATCTTCTCCGCATCCCCGGAGAGGCGTTCGTTCGCCTTGCGCAGCTCCGCCTCTCCCTCCTTCAGGATCCGGTTCTTCAGTTCCAGCTCTTCCTTGAGTCGCATGGTCTCGGAGAGATCCCCGGCCACGCCCATCAGGACGGGCGCTCCGCCCACGTTGACGAGGGCGAAGGACATCTCCACGGCCAGCGGCTTTCCGTCCCGCCCCACCATCTCCAGGGAACCGAGTCGCCCGCGGGTCAGAAGCTCCCGCAGCCGGTCCGGCTCCATCGCCCGGGCGTCCTCGTCGCAGAGATCGGTCAGGTGGCGGCCGGTCAGTTCACCCGGGCCGTACCCCGCCAGGCTCTCCATGCGCGGGTTGGCCTGACTGATCGTCAGCCGCTCGAGGTCGAGGACGAGGAAGCCGTCGTTGGCCCTCTCGAACAGGGTCCGGAACTTCTCTTCCGACGTCAGGAGGAGATCCAGGGTCTCCCGGAGTTTGTCGCCCAGGCGGTTCGCCTCGGCGGCCTGCTCCCCGATGTGGTGGCGCGACTGCTCGAGCAGTTCCTGCTTCTTGTCGACCTCGTCCCGCAGCTGTCCCAGATCCGCTTCCGACACCGCCGGGTTCTCCGCCTGGACGATGCGGCCGCCGATCGCGTCCGCCATGCCCGTGACGGCCCCGAACAGAAGGAGGGGGAAGGCGACGAAGACCCTGAGCCCCACGAGCGTGACCAGGGCGAGGCTCGATTCGGGATCGATGAGGCCGGCGACCAGGGCGAGGACGCCCGTCAGATGCGAGAGCGCGAGAGTCGCAAGTCCCGCCAGCAGCAGGCGGGAGGGTCCGCCCCGGGTCCCGCGCGCAAGCAGGAGCGCCGTCGCGCCGCAGGAGAGCCCGAGTCCGGCGATCTCCCGGACGACGGGCGAGCAGACGGTTTCGAGAATGTGGCTCATCAGACTCCGGCTACCAGGATTTCTCGGACTCTCTCGGTGATCTTCGAAGGGCTGAACGGCTTGGTCATGTACTCGTCCGCGCCGATGGAAAGGCCCATGTCGCGGTCCGACTCCTGGCCCTTCGCGGTCAGCATGATGATGTGCGTGTCGGCGAGACCGGGATCGCCCTTGACCTCCCCGCAGACCTCGTACCCGTTCTTCCGGGGCATCATCACGTCGAGGAAGACGAGGCTCGGTCGGTCGTTCCGAATCCGGACCATGGCTTCCACTCCGTCCCGCGCCTCGATCACGTCGAAGCCCTGCTTGCGGAGCACGAACGAGAGCGATCTGAGGATGAACGGCTCGTCGTCGACGACCAGGATCCGACCCTGCATTTTCGATCCCCCTGCGGCCCGGTCCGCCGGTTCGGCGGCACGGGCGTTCCGTTCCTTATCGGTCTTGCCCGCCGGTCACCTTGAGCACCACCATGGTCATGTCGTCCGCCCCCGACCGATCGCCGCTGAAGCGGTAGACGGCCGCGAAGACCCGGTCGAGGATCTCGCGGCTCGGCCGCTGTGCCGCCAGGCGGAACACGTCCGCCAGCCGGGCCAGGCCGAACATCTCCCCTGACCCGTTCACGGCCTCCACGAGGCCGTCGGTGTAGAGCATCACGACGTCGCCCTCGCGGAGCTCGAGTTCCTCCGTGGGGTACGTCATCCCGTCGAGGACCCCGGCCAGCAGGCCGTCGGCGTCCAGGATGCGGCAGCTCCGCTCGCCCGGGCGGAACAGCAGCGCCGGGTTGTGGCCCGCGCTGGAGTAACGGAGTGTCCGCCCCTCCGGCTCGTAGACCATGCAGAGGATCGAGAGGAAGAGCTCGGCCCGGGTGAGGTCCTCGTAGAGGAAGCCGTTCGCCCGCTCGAGGACGGTCCCGGGATCTCCCGTGGCCCGGAACTCCGACCGCAGCGCGGAGCGGGCCACGGCCATCATCAGGGCCGAGGCGACGTTGTGCCCCGAGACGTCCGCGATCACCACGGCGAGGTTCCCGTCCTGTTCCCGCCACACGAAGTCGTAGTAGTCGCCGCCCACGTTCGTCGCCGGCTGGCAGGTGCCGGCGAGTTCCAGTCCCGCCACCACCGGAGGCGAGTCCGGCAGGAGCCCCTGCTGGATGTCCCGGGCGATGCGCAGTTCCTTCTCCAGCTCGATCAGGCGCGTGTTTTCGATCAGGACGGCGGCCTGGTGCGACAGGGCGGTCAGGAGCTTCAGGTCCCCGGATGTGAAGCTCTCGTCGCCCTTCTTGTCGGTCATGTTGATGACGCCGATCGCCTTCCCGTCGGGTACGGCGACCGCGCCGACGCCGACGGAGACGCCGGCCCCCCGCTCGACGAGCAGGGGCACGGAGATGAACGACGACGTCGCGTAGCTCTCGAAGCCCGAGAGCATCCCGTGCGGAAGATTGCCGACGTCGTCCACCAGTCGGGCCGTGCGGCTCTCCATCACCTGCCCGCTGATCCCCTCGCCCACGGGGATCCGGATCCGCGATCGCTCCTCCGCGGGAATGCCGACCGCGGCGGCCACGTACAGCTCCCCCGCCTTCTCGTCGGTGAGGAGGATCGACGCGCGGTTCACCCGGATGATCTCGCAGACCTTCTCGAGGATGACGGTGCAGATCGCCTCCACGTCGCGGACCGTGCCGACGGCCGACGAGATCCCGTAGAAGAGATTCACCTCCTCGTAGGAATCGAGGATCTCCTGCGAGAGATCGTTGAGTTCGTACTCCTTCACTCCCAGCTCGGAGAGGATGCCCGCGGCGTGCCGGCAAAGGGCCTCCGCCGCGTGGCCGTCCCCGGCACTGATCGGCTCGGCGCAAAGGAAGCCGACCGTGTGTCCGTAGACGTCCACGGCGTGGACGCCCGGCCCGTCGATCATCCACGCGTTGGCCTCGCGGCGGAGCGGCAGCCGCGTCGGATCGAGCGTCTCCTCCGGGTCGTTGAGGCGGGCGACGGGCTCGAGCGCCGGATCGAGAACCAGGACCCGCGACCCGTAGAAGCGCGCGGTGTCCTCGAGGAACTGGACGAGGTTCGCCTTGTCCAGCAGGTTCCGGATGCCCACGAGGTTGCCGATGACCGTGCTCATGGCACCCCCGCCCCGGTCCGGAAGAAACGCGTCAGGGAGAGGACGAAGCCGTCCCGATCCCGGCGCGTCTCCACCCGGTCCATCGCCTGCTTCATGATGAAGACGCCGTAGCCGCCCTCCTGGAGCCCCTCCGCGTCGGGAACCGGCACGGCTTCCGGATCGAAGCCCTTGCCCCGGTCGAACACCTCCACGACCATCCGGTCGGCCTCGACCCGGAAGGTCACCCGGACGGAGTTGAGCCACGCCTCCGCTCCGGAGTGCCGGATCACGTTGATGCAGGCCTCCTGCAGGACGAGCTGGATCTCGTGGATCTCGTCCTCCTCGAACCGGAGGTCGTCGTTCTCCTCGACGAGAATCCGGAAGAACCGGCGGATCGCCCCGAGGTGGCGGGTGCGGCCGGGCACGGTGATCTCGAAGCGATCGCTCATGCGCGGGCTCCCCGGCCCAGCGCCTCGAGCGCAGACGCCTCGTCGTCGTAGATTTCGAATACGCGCTGCAGCCGTGTCAGGCGAAGCAGGGCGGTGAAGTTCGAGCGGGGGGCGCAGAGCGCGAACCGCCCTCCGGCCGCGGTCGCGGTCCGGAAGACGGCGACGAGCGCGCCGAGCCCCTCGCTGTCGGTGAACGTGACGTCCGCCAGATCGACGAGGACGTCGTCCCCGAGAGCGATCCGCTCCTTGAGCTCTTCCTTCATCGCACGTGCCGCGTCACCGATCAGCTGACCCGATCCCCGGCACACATAGCTCGTTCCCGCCACTGCCTGGTCCCCTCTCGTCCGACCGCTCAGGAGCGGTTCGGAACGAGGCTGTACTTCTTGATCTTCCGGTAGAGGGTGGCCTGACCGATCTGCAGGCGACGTGACGCCTGGGAGACGTTGCCGCGGCAGATCGACAGGGCCCGTTGGATCGCCCGCTTCTCGATTTCCTGCATCGGGAGGATGACGCCTTCCTCGCCGAGGGCGTCGTCCGCGGATCCGCCCCCGGGT
>JBDLIY010000133.1:0-9165 GCA_039714635.1 Planctomycetota bacterium | reverse complement strand
GAGGCGACCGGCACCCGCATCACGGTGATCGACCTCGAGGGGATCGTGCTCATCGACACGAGCGAGGATCCCGCGGTCATGGAGAACCACGCCAGCCGGCCGGAGATCCACCTGGCGCGCGAGACCGGTGAGGCGTCGAATTCCGTCCGGCAGAGCCGCACGCTGGGGCACGATCGGATGTACATGGCGGTCCCGGTCGTCTCGGGCGGCCGGGCCGTGGGGATCGTACGGACTTCGCTTCCGCTCATCGAGGTCGAGGAGAGCCGGGCCCGGCTGCGCGTCCACGTGGCCACGGGGGGAGTTCTCGCGGCCGCCCTCGCGCTGCTGATGGCGTTCTTCTTCTCCCGGCGGTTCTCGGCCCGGATCGGGGAGATGACGAAGACCGCCGAGGCGATCGCCGCCGGTGATTACCGGGCGGGTCGGAAGGACCGGGGCCGTGATGAGTTGGCCACCCTCGCGGGGGCGGTCGACCGGATGTCGGACCAGCTCCGCGAGCGCATGGACACCCTCGTCCGCGAACGCAACGAGCTGCGGGCGATCCTCGGCAGCATGCTCGAGGGCGTCGTGGCGGTGGACCGCGAGGAGCGGATCTTCCACCTCAACCGGATCGCCGCCGAGATCCTGTCGACGCGCGCCGAGGACGCGATCGGCGGGAGGATCTGGGAAATCGCCCGGATCCAGCCGCTCGCGGAGACGATCGCCGGCGTCCTCGAGGACGAGACCGGCCACACGCGGGAGGCGCGGATCACCGACGGTTCGCGGGATCGGATTCTCGAGTTGATCGCCTCCCCGCTGCGTGACATCCGCGGCGACCTGGTCGGCGCGGTCCTCGTCCTTCACGACGTCACCGAGCTCCGGCGGCTGGAGCTCATCCGGCGGGACTTCGTCGTGAACGTCTCCCACG
Source organism: Planctomycetota bacterium (assembly GCA_039714635.1). Classification (GTDB taxonomy): domain Bacteria; phylum Planctomycetota; class JAJSAM01; order JAJSAM01; family JAJSAM01; genus JBDLIY01. The sequence goes on along the minus strand of JBDLIY010000133.1, from coordinate 8,261 downwards.
AACTGAAGACGCCCCTGACCGCGATCCGCGGCTTCGTGGAGACGCTGATCGATGATCCGGAAATCGACCGGGAGACGGCGGCGGGCTTCCTCGGCCGCGTCAACGACCAGGTCCTCCGCCTCTCCACGCTCGTCACCGACCTGCTGGTGCTGTCGCGCGTCGAGTCAGAGGGAGAGGCCCTGGAGCGGCGCCCGGTCGATCTTCGGGGCATCCTGCGTGAGTGCGCGGGCCGCCTGAGCCCGGAATCGCGCGGCCGCGACATCGAGTTCGTTCTCGAGCTCCCGAAGGGGGATGTGACGATTCTCGGGGACGACGAGTCCCTCCGCCAGGTCGTCGACAACCTCCTGGACAACGCACTGAAGTACACGCCGGACGGCGGCCGCGTCGATCTGCGTCTCCTGCGGGCCGGTGACGAGGTGGCGATCGAGGTGGAGGACACCGGGATCGGCATCGACGGACGCCACGTCGACCGGATCTTCGAGCGCTTCTACCGAGTCGACAAGGCACGCTCCCGGGAGCTCGGCGGGACCGGTCTCGGCCTCTCCATCGTGAAGCACATCACGAACGCCCACGGCGGGCGGGTGGCCGTCGTGAGCGAGACGGGCCGGGGCTCGACGTTCAGGGTCTCCCTCCCCGCGCACGAGGTCCGGGACTGATCCCCGGTCGGCCCGAGTCCGGCGAAAAAGTTCAATCAACCTTCATCCGGTCTTGACGGGTGGCGAGTAGCCTCTCGCAGGTCGGAAAGAACGGGCATCTCATCCAACGGCCGCTATCGGCATGTCGAAAGGAGGCTACCGTGCGGATCTTTCCCAGGATTGCAGTGGCGCTCGTCGTCGCCGTATCCCTCATGTTCGGTGTCGCGGGAGGCGCACTCGCAGGTGACCGTACCGAGGACCGTCTGAAGGCTCTCGAGGACCGGATCCGGGCGCAGGACGAGGAGATCCGGAAGCTCCGGGGCGACCTCGACGAAACCAGGCCGGACGGCGAGGATCTCGAGTCGCAGCTGGACGAGTACTTCGCCAGGGAGGAGGGCGGCGGTGTCTGGGACGAGCCGGGCACGCTCGTCCCGCAGTACAGCAAGGGCGTGAAGTTGAAGTCGAACGACAAGGCCACCGAGATCAAGTTCGGCGGCCGCATCATGGTCGACTTCGCCTGGTTCATGCCGAACGACAAGATGAAGGACGAATTGGGCGACCCGGATCCGGGTGCCGAGTTCCGTCGCGCCCGGTTCTTCATGTCCGGGACGATCTACAGCAACGTCTTCTACAAGGCGCAGTTCGACTTTGGCGGTGGCGACGCGACATTCAAGGACATGTACATCGGCGTGAAGAAGCTCCCCGTCGTCGGCAGCGTCAAGGTCGGCCACATGAAGGTCCCGTTCAGCCTCGAGGAGCTGACCAGCTCCAAGTACATCACGTTCATGGAGCGGGCCCTGCCGGTCGAGGCGTTCTCGCCCAGCCGCGCCACGGGCATCCAGGTCGGTGACCGTCTGATGGACGGCAACATGCACTGGAACGTGATGTGGTTCTCGGAGAACGCGGATGACTACGGCGATGCCGCCGGCCTCGAGAGCAGCTTCGCGGCGCGCGTCGCCTGGGCGATCGTGAACGAGGACGAGGGCAGGAACCTCATCCACGTCGGCCTCTCGTTCCTGCACCGTGATCCGTACTCCAATACGACGCGTCACCGGGCCCGCCCGTCGGCGCACCTGTCTCCCTACCGCATCGCGGACACGGGGACGTTCGAAGTCGACAGCTACGACATGATCGGCCTCGAGTTCGCCTGGGTCATGAACTCGCTGTCCGTGCAGTTCGAGTACATGATGTCGATGAACCACGACGGTGACACCGACGTGGGCGACCCGACTCTCATGGGCGGCTACGTCTACGTCAGCTACTGGCTCACCGGTGAACACCGCCCCTACAAGAAGGGCGCGTTCTCCCGCGTGAAACCGTTGAACGACTTCGGCGAAGACGGCGGCGGCGCCTGGGAACTGGGGCTCCGCCTGGCCATGGTCGATCTCGACGACTTCGACTCGGGCTACGCCGCGCCGGACACCCTGAAGGCGACGAACATCACCGTCGGCGCCAACTGGCACCTCAACCCGAACACCCGCGTCATGTTCAACTACGTCCTGAGCGACACCGACGACGTGGGCTCCGTCAACGTCTTCGAGATGCGCTTCCAGATCGACTTCTAGTTCAGCCCTCCAGGTACCACCCGGCGCGCGGTCGGAGCCCCGGCCGCGCGCCGTTTTCTACACTTGAAGCACCCTTTACACGGTCCTCATCGAGGCCGGGTACAAGACCTCCCTCGCGCGTGGCGGAGTTCCCGCCCGAATTTCCAGCTGACTCGGAATACAAGGAGTCGATCGATGATGCGAGGTATCGCAGTCTTCGTACTCGTGGCGCTGTTCCTGACGGCCACCTCCTTCGGCCAGGCCGTCAAGGTCGACGAGAAGATCCCGACCTACACGAAGGTCGACGGCGTGTCCGGAACCATCAAGAGCGTGGGTTCCGACACGATGAACAACCTGATGACCCTCTGGGCCGAGGGGTTCATGGAGCTGTACCCGAACGTCAAGGTCGAGATCGAAGGCAAGGGTTCCTCGACCGCTCCGCCGGCCCTCATCAGCGGCCAGGCCACCTTCGGCCCCATGAGCCGCAAGATGAAGGACAAGGAGCAGGACGCCTTCGAGAAGAAGTACGGCTACAAGTGCACGCAGCTCGGCACGGCGATCGACATGCTGGCCGTCTACGTGAACAAGGACAACCCGATCAAGGGCCTCAGCCTCGCGCAGGTTGACGCGATCTTCGGCAAGAGCCGGAAGCTCGGCCACCCGAACGACATCCGCACCTGGGGCGACGTCGGCCTCACCGGCGAATGGAAGAACAAGCCGATCAGCCTCTACGGCCGTAACTCGGCGTCCGGGACCTACGGCTACTTCAAGAAGAACGTCCTGAAGAAGGGTGACTACAAGGACTCGGTCAAGGAGCAGCCCGGCAGTTCCTCCGTCGTCCAGGGCGTCGCTTCCGACATGTACGGCATCGGCTACAGCGGCATCGGCTACAAGACGGCCGACGTCAAGGCCGTCCCGCTGGCCGTCGGCAACGAAACCAGGTACGTCCCGGCGACGGCTGAGTACGCCTACACCGGCGACTACCCGCTGGCGCGCTTCCTCTACATCAGCGTCAACTACAAGCCGGGCGGCCAGCTCGATCCGCTGCGGCTCGAGTTCCTCAAGTACATCTCCTCGCAGCATGGCCAGAAGGTCGTCGTCAAGGACGGCTACTACCCCCTCGGCGCGAAGCTCTGCACCGACAACCTGAAGAAGGTCGGCGTCACCACGGCGAAGTAACGCCTTCGCATCTCGCGCGGGGCCGGTGTCTGTGCCGGTCCCGCTGCGGAACCCTCCCGAGGAAACATGTCCGACGCATCCTTCACCGGCATCGAGCGGAGGCGCAAGACCCGGGCGTCCGTCAAGGTCATCGACCGTCTTGCGAGCGTCCTGATCACGGTCGGCGGGATCGGTACGATCCTGGCCGTCACGCTGATCATGGTGTTCCTCGTCTGGGTCGTCCTCCCCCTCTTCGCGGGGAGCGAGACGGGGGATGCGACGGCCGTCACATCCTTCGACCGTGAGTCCGACGTCCGCCCCGTGAAGTTCTCCACGGACGAGTACCGGACCGTCGGCTGGTGCCTCTTCTCGAACGGAACCATCAGCGTCCGCTCGCTGGCGACGGACGAGGTCCTCGCCGACATCCGTCCCTTCGGAGACCGCGTGCCGACGACGTGGTCCTTCGCGCCGGGGTTCGACGAAGTCGTCTTCGGGTTCGGGGACGGAACGATCCAGCAGGGCAAGATCGGGTTCGTCACCCACTTCCTCGAGGTGGAGGACTTCGAAAACGCCGACGATGCGCCCGAGGGCGTCTTCGACCTCGCGCCGGGACACACCCTCGACTACCGCGGCGGCGTCATCCAGCGCACGCCGGAGGGCCAGTACCGTCACCTCAAGCTGGCCGTCGAGTTCGAGGACCCGGTCCTCCTCAGGGCGGGCCAGGCCGTTCTGAGGGTCGGCTTCACGACGCAGGAGAAGACGTCGGTCTACGTGGCGCTGACCGCGGACGGCGTGCTCAGCGTGAAGGACGCGCGGCGGAAGACGAACCTGCTCACGGGGCAGACGACCGTCAAGCTCTCGGGTTCCGAGTTCGTGCTCGACAAGTCGCGCCAGCGTGGAGTTCCCTCTCACCTCCTCGTCAGCGGAGTGGGGAGCGAGGTCTACGCGGTCTGGCCGGACGGGCAACTGGCCCGCTACAACATCCGCGATCGCGCGAAACCCTTCGAGGCCGAACTCATCGACGTGGTTCCCGAGGAGGGCGCCGAGCTGACCGCCGCACGGTGGCTGATCGGCAAGACGTCGATCCTGATCGGCGACAGCCTCGGCCGGGTGAGCGTCTGGTTCCCCGTGACACCGGAGGAGACCCAGACGGTGGACGGGACGCAGCTCGTCCGGGCCCACCGGTTCGAGGGCCCCGGCGGCGCCGTCAGCACCCTCCACTCCTCGGAGCGAAACCGCCTCTTCTCCGTCGGGTACGACACCGGCCACGTTCGCCTCTACCACGTGACGACGGAGAACCTCGTGGCGGAGGTGACCGTGGAGAAGGGACAGCCGGTCCTGGCCACCGGGATCGCGCCGAAGGAGAACGCCTTCTTCGCCGCGACCGCGGACGGAGTCACCGGCTGGACGCTGACCGGAGAGCACCCGGACATCTCGATCGGAGCGCTCTTCACGAAGGTCTGGTACGAGGGCTACCCGGAGCCGGCTCACGTCTGGCAGTCCACCGGCGGCACGGACGACTTCGAGCCGAAGCTCGGCCTCATGCCCCTGATCTTCGGGACGATCAAGGCCACGATCTACTCGATGCTCTTTGGTCTCCCCCTGGCGCTCCTCGCCGCGATCTTCGCGAGCGAGTTCCTGCACCCGAGGGTGAAGTCGAAGATCAAGCCGACGATCGAGATCATGGCGAGCCTCCCGAGCGTGGTCCTCGGCTTCCTGGCCGGGCTCGTCATCGCGCCGTTCGTCGAGGACATCGTGCCGGCCGTGCTCACGTCGTTCCTCACCGTGCCGTTCGCCTTCCTGCTGGGCGCCTACCTGTGGCAGCTGCTCCCCCACGAGAAGGCGATCGCGCTGTCACGGTTCCGCTTCCCGGTCATCTGTCTCTGCGTGCCGGTCGGGCTCCTGCTCGCGGCGCTGCTGGGCCCGGTGGTCGAAGCCACGCTGTTCTCCGGGGACATCAAGAGCTGGCTGGACGGCCAGGTCGGCACGGGCTTCGGCGGCTGGTTCTACCTGCTCCTGCCGATCTCGGCGGTGCTGGCCGGGCTGTTCTTCACGCGGGTCTTCGGGAATGCGTGGCGGCGGATGTCCTCGAACTGGGACCGTCCCGCGGCGGCGCGCGCGGACCTCGTGCGCTTCGGGGCCGGCATCGTCCTCGCGATGGCGTTCTCCGGGATCCTGGCGGTGCTGCTGACGGGTCTCGGCCTGGACCCCCGCGGCTCCCTGATGGCGACGTACGTGCAGCGGAACGCCCTGGTCGTCGGCTTCGTGATGGGCTTCGCGATCATCCCGATCATCTTCACGATCGCGGAGGACGCGCTGTCCGCGGTGCCGGAGCACCTGCGGAGCGCCTCCCTCGGCGCCGGGGCCACGCCCTGGCAGACGGCGACGCGGATCATCATCCCCACCGCGATGAGCGGCCTCTTCTCGGCGACCATGATCGGCCTCGGCCGCGCGGTCGGCGAGACGATGATCGTGCTCATGGCGGCCGGGAACACGCCGGTCATGGAGTGGAACATCTTCAACGGCTTCCGGACGCTCTCCGCGAACCTCGCGGTCGAGCTTCCCGAGGCGGTCAAGGACAGCACCCATTACCGGACGCTGTTCTTCGCCGCGCTGGTCCTGTTCGCGATGACCTTCGTTCTGAACACCGTGGCGGAAGCCGTGCGACAGCGCTTCCGGAAGAGGGCCTTCGAGTTGTGAGTGCGACCACGCCCCCCACCGACCCGGCCGCCGGCCCGCCCGTGCCCGTGCGACGGCGAACCTCCCTGTTCGCTCACGGGGAGCCGATGGTGTGGCTCACCGGCGGCGCGCTCGCCGTCGGTCTGTTCATGATCATCGGCCTGCTCGTCCTCGTCGTCGTCCAGGGCGTAACGACGTTCTGGCCCGATGACCTCGTCCGGTTCAAGACCACGTCCGGCGACGTCCGTATGGGCGAGATCACCCGGTCGGAGATCTACTCCCCGGAGCCCGGAAGCATCGAGTCCCTCCCGCCCGAGGCCCTGAAGATCGCGCGGCAGCGACTGGAGGAGTCCGGCGGCCTCGCCGAGCGACACCTCGTCCGGACCGGCAACTTCGACATCTCCGGGACCCACTTCCACTGGGTCAACGACTTCGAGATCGAGGAGGAGACGACACCCGGGTGGGGCCTCGTGCTCGAGCGCCTGGCCTGGGGGCGCTTCTACGGTTTCCCGACCGCCTTCGTCATCAACGGCGAGGTCGTGGCGGAGGGGCCGGAGGCGACCTGGGAGGTGTTCGGCAAGAACCACGGCCACGTCCGCGACCGCTGGCACGAGCGCCGGTCCATCGAGAAGTCCGACATCGGGCGCCTGAACCACAAGCTGGAACGGAGCCGCCTTCGCGTGCGCCAGGCCGAACTCGACCACGGCACGGGGTCGCCGGAGCACCGGGCGGCCGAGGAGGAGGACGAACGCTTCCAGCAGAGCCTCGAGGCCGAGTCGAAGCGGATCGGCGCCGAGATCACGAAGCTCCGCGAGGAGAACGACCGCTACGTCCTCCGGATGGAGGCCGCGGACGGGACCGTCGCCGACATCCCCGTGGCCGAGATCGTCCGGGCCTACCCCGCGAACCGGGTCGGCACGGGCTCGAGCATCGGTCTGTATCTCTCCCGCTGGTGGGAGTACCTGACCGACGACCCCCGCGAGGCGAACAGTGAGGGCGGCGTCTGGCCGGCCATCTTCGGGACCGTCGTGATGACGCTCATCATGTGCATCCTGGTGGTGCCCTTCGGCGTCATGGCGGCGCTCTACCTCCGGGAGTACGCGAAGGCGGGCCTGATCGTCTCGACGGTCCGGATCGCGATCAACAACCTCGCCGGGGTCCCGAGCATCGTCTTCGGCGTCTTCGGCCTGGGGTTCTTCTGCTACATCGTCGGCGCCGACATCATCGACCAGAACTTCTACGAGGCGAACCTGCCCAGCCCGACGTTCGGGAAGGGCGGCGTGCTCTGGGCCTCGCTCACCCTGGCGCTCCTGACGCTGCCGGTGGTGATCGTGGCCACGGAGGAGGCCCTCTCCGCGGTGCCGAGTTCCATGCGCGAAGGCTCCTACGCCTGCGGCGCCAGCAAGTGGCAGACGATCCGCCGCATCGTCATGCCGCGCGCGATGCCGGGCATCATGACCGGGACCATCCTCGCGATGGCCCGGGGCGCGGGCGAGGTCGCCCCGCTGATGCTCGTCGGCGCGGTGAAGCTGGCCCCGGAGCTCCCCATCGACGGGATGTTCCCGTTCGTGCACTTCGACCGGAGCTTCATGCACCTCGGGTTCCACATCTTCGACCTGGGATTCCAGAGCCAGAACAGCGAAGCGGCGAAGCCGATGGTCTACACGACGACCCTGCTCTTGATCACCATCGTCGTGTTCCTGAACGTCGCGGCGATCTTCATCCGCGGCCGGCTCCGCCGGCGCTTCGAGGCGGGACACTTCTGAGATGAGCCCGAACCGCATCAGACAAGAGGAGAAGCCCATGACGCCCTACCCGGACGAGGCGCCCGTGGCGACCGCGGAGATGGACCGAATGGAGGCGATCGCCGCCGGTGAGTCCTTCCCGACGGAGACCCACGCCGCGCTGAACCAGGAGAGCCCCGTCCTCGACGTTTGCGACTTCCAGCTCTACTACGGCGCCAAGCAGGCCCTGTTCGACATCAATATGTCGATCCCCGAGGGCAAGGTCACCGCGCTCATCGGACCGTCGGGTTGCGGCAAGTCGACCCTGCTCCGCTCCGTGAACCGGATGAACGACCTCATCGAGTCCGTGCGGATCGAAGGCGACATGCTGCTCAACAGCGACTCGATCTACGGCCGCAACGTGGACGTGATCGAACTCCGCAAGCGGATGGGCATGGTCTTTCAGAAGTCGAACCCGTTTCCGATGAGCATCTTCGAGAACGTCGTCTACCCCCTGCGGA
>JBDLIY010000132.1:0-9248 GCA_039714635.1 Planctomycetota bacterium | reverse complement strand
CGTCGAGCTGACGGTCCGGGACGCGGGGACGGGTATCGCGCCGGAGATCCTCGACCACATCTTCGAGCCCTTCTTCACGACGAAGGACGTGGGCAAGGGCACCGGGCTGGGCCTGGCGACCGTCTACGCGATCGTCGACCGGCTTCACGGCCGGATCGACGTCGAGAGCGCTCCCGGGAAGGGGACCACCTTCCGCATCTGCCTGCCCGCCAACCGCGGCGCGGTGTACGAGGAAGAGACGGTCGAGAACCCGGAGCCGGAGCGTGGAACCGAGACGATCCTCATAGCGGAGGACGACGCCGTGGTCCGCGAGTTGACGGTGGAGATCCTGATCGAGGGCGGCTACCGCCTGCTCGTGGCGAAGGACGGCCACGATGCGGTCCGGAGGTTCGACGAGAACCGGGACGGGATCTCGCTGGCGATCCTCGACGTGGTGATGCCCGGGCTGGGTGGCCGCGAGGTCCACGACCACATCCAGGCCGCGAGGCCGGACCTGCCGGTTCTCTTCTGCAGCGGCTACAGCTACTCGGCGCTGACGAAGGGGGAACTCCTTCCGGGCGGCGGCGAACTCCTCCCGAAGCCGTTCACGCCGACGGAGCTGCTGGAGAAGGTGCGGGAGATGACGGACGGCAGGCTGTCGGGATAGCTACTTCGCCGCCGCGTCCTTCTTCTTCGGCACGTCCATCGCCAACCGGAATCCGATGAACGGGTAGCCGTCGTCCGGGAAGTACTGCACCTGGCGGTAGGCGCACCGGCACTTGTGGGGCTGCGGACGCGGGCCCTCGTCGATCACGCGCCAGGAGCCGCCCCGGGCGACCTTCAGGCGGCGCTTCGCGGCCTTTCCCCCCTCCTGAGGCCAGTAGCGGCTCTTCATCTTCGTGCCGGGGTACGGACCGTATTCCGTGGCCGTCCACTCGCAGACGTTGGCGCCCATGTCGTGCGCCCCGACCGCGCTCACGTCGCCGCGGTTGAGCCCCTTCTTCGTCGTGCGTCCTTTCTCCTCCGGCGGCTTCTTGCGGAGTCCCTGCTCGAACTCCTCCCCCCAGGGGAACTTCCTCCCGTCCGTCCCGCGCGCGGCCCGCTCCCATTCCGCCTCCGTGGGCAGCCGCTTGCCGGCCCAGCGGGAATAAGCGTCCGCCTCGTACCAGGAGATGCCGACGACGGGGTGCTCGCCGAACTCGTCGCCGAGCCCCTTCTTGAGCTTCTCCCACTCCTCGGGAGCCTTCCGGCCCGCCTTCGCGAGCCACTTCCAGCCCGCCTCGCTCCAGTGCTCCTTCTTCTCGTAGCCCTTCGCGTCGATGAACTTCGCGTACTCCGCGTTCGTCACCTCGTACTTCGAAATGTAGAACGCATCGAGCGTCACCTTGTGCTTCGGGCTCTCGTTCGTGGGCTTCTCCCCCTCGGGGACGTCGGTCCCCATCGAGAACTCGCCGGCGGGCACTAGGATCATGCCGTCGGTGGACGGCTTCGACTTCTCATCCGCGCCCGCGGCGGCGCAGGCCGCGAGGATGAGGGCCAGAACGGGAATCAGGAATCGGCGCATGACGGACCTCGTTTCGATGGAGCCACCCATGATAACCGGTGCGGTCAGCCGGCAACGATCTCCCGGACCGCTTCCACCGCCTCGGCGATCTCCCCGTCCTGCATCGTCCGGGGGTCGAGACGGACGCGGCCCTCCTTCACGCGCGTGAAGACCGCGATCGGCCGGCGGCGCAGGCGGAGGGACAGGTCGTCCGGCGCGATGCCGTCCACGGCCAGCGCCGCGACGAACGTCGGGATCGGGTGGCCGGGGTAGGAACCGCTTCCGGACTCGCTGTGCGCGGGGATCGTCGTAGCACGCACGCCGGGGATCCCGGCGAGCCCGTCCGCCAGGGCCCGCGCCTCCGCCTCGATTTCGTCGAGGGGACGCGTGAGCATGCGGGTCGTGGGGTGCTCCTCCAGCGCGCGGCGGCGATCCAGGAAGTAGCGGAGCGTCGCCTCGAGGGCGATGAGCGTCAGCTTCCCCACCCGGAAGGCGCGGTACAGCTGGTTCTTCTGGATCGCGTGGATGTGCTCCTTCGTACCCAGGATGATCCCGCCCTGGGGACCGCCGATCAGCTTGTCGGCGCTCATGGAGATCATGTTCGCCCCGGCCCGGACCGAGTCCATGACGACCGGCTCCTCGGGGAAGCCGAACGGCCCCAGGTCGAGAAACGCCCCCGCACCGAGATCGTCGACGACCGGGATGCCCCGCTCGCGGCCGAGCGAAGCGATCCTGGCGATCGGGACCTCCTGCGCGAAACCCTCGATGCGGTAGTTCGAGGTGTGCACGCGCATCAGGAGTCCCGTCTCGTCCGTGATCGCCGCCTCGTAGTCGCTGAGATGCACCTTGTTCGTGCAGCCGACCTCGACGAGCCGGGCGCCGCCGAGCCGGAGGATGTCGGGGATCCGGAAGGAGCCGCCGATCTCCACGAGCTGGCCGCGGGCGATGATGACTTCCCGGTCCTTCGCCCAGGTGTGGAGCATCAGCAGCGTGGCGGCCGCGTTGTTGTTCGTGACGCAGGCGGCCTCCGCGCCGGTGATCTCGGTGATCAGCTCCTCGCAGAACCGGTGGCGGTCCGCCCGCTCCGTCGTCTCGCGGTCGATCGCCAGCATGCAGTAGCTCTTCGTCTCCTCCCAGAGCGCCCGCCGGGCGTCCTCGGGGAGCACGGAGCGCCCGAGCCCGGTGTGGGCGACGACGCCCGTGGCGTTGATGACCCGTCGGAGCCCGCGCGCGACCCCTCCCTCGAGCGCGTCCACGACGAGACCGGCGAGGACCGTGTCGTCGGGAGCGTCCGTCCGGTCACCGGCGAGGATCGATCCGCGCAGACCGTCGAGCACGGTGCGGACCGCGCGCTTGAGCGAGGCGCGGGGGTAGCGGTCGGAGATCTCCGCGAGGACCTCCGAGCCGAGGAATCGGTCCACCGAGGGCAGGGCGCGCAGGGCGGCGTTCCGGGGGTCGGGCTCGGTCATGGCGCCCCACGATGGGCAACGGAACCGCGGGGGTCAAGGGATGGCCGGAAAACGAAGAAGGGGCCCCCGCGTCGATCCACGGAGGCCCCTTCCGGGCAGTCGTCGCCGGTCCTAGACCTTGCGGACGCCGGTGGCCTTCGGGCCCTTGGGGCCCGCGGTCTTTTCGAACTCGACCCGGTCCCCCTCGGAGAGGGTCTTGAACCCGTCCATCTGGATCTCGGAGTGGTGAACGAAAACGTCTTCGCCGCCGTCCTCCTCGATGAACCCGTAACCCTTCGCGTCGTCGAACCACTTCACGGTGCCTTGAGGCATGTGTCTTTCCTTCGAATGAAACGATGAACCTGCCGTGATCCGTGGAGAAGGGAACTGCCCCATCCCGATAGCGGACACCGGCCGAATGACGAGGGCCAGTCAACGACGAGGTGTGCCTTCGAGAGGGACCGGTACGCCAACAATGCCCAAGTCAAGTGGGAGTATGCGGTAAGCGGCGCCGAAGTCAACCAGTCTTCAGCGAATCCGGACTCAAGCAGTCCGAGCTTCACCGCTCACGACGGCCCCCAGATCCGCCAGCAGCGGCCCGTGATCCCGACGCGCGGGGCGCTCCCCCGCCGTCATCGCGACGTAGAACGTATCGGTCACCACCGCGCCCTTCGTCGCCGCGATCGCGTGGTGGATGGAGAGGCCGTGGCCCGCGAAGATCCGGGCCAGGTCGTAGAGCAGGCCCGGGCGGTCGCGCCCGGTGACCTCGATCGCCGCGAACCGCGTCGAGGTCCGCTCCCGCCAGGCGACTCCGGTGGGCGGACCGCCCGCGTCGTCGACGCCGGGCCGGAACCGCGCCCGGTGGCGGTCCATCCGCTCCGCGAGATCGCCCCCGTCCGCGAGGAGCGCCACGATGTCGTCCGCCACGCCCTGCCAGCGCGCGTCCGGATCCGCGGGGGCGTCGTCGTAGTCGGTGACGATGAAGCCGTCCACCGCCACTCCGTCGCGCCGCGTGTAGAGGTGGGCGGCGCGGATGTCGAGTTCACGGAGCGTGAGGACGCCCGCGAGGTCGGCCAGGCGGCCGGGGGCGTCGGCGACCGCGATCCACACCTCCTCGTAACCGTCCCCGGGCACGCAGGTCAGGGCCGCCGGCTCGGCCGCCAGCCGAGCCACCAGGTCGAGGTGGAGCAGGACCCGGGACGCGTCGACCTCCAGCGCGTAGCGTTCCCCCATCGCGTCGAGATGCTCGCGCGCCTCCGACTCCCGCTCCGGCCCGGCCTGCTCGAGCACCTGCTCGACGAGAGGCCGCCGCGACCCGGGGGACAGCATCGCCATCGCGTCGGAGTAGAGCTTTCCGAGCTGGGCCTCCCGCCACCCCGTCAGCGTTCCCCGCCCCACCGCGCCGACGTCGGCGAGCGTGAGGAGGTAGAGCGCCCGCAGGCGGTCGCGATGCGGGACGGCCTCCGCCAGCGCCGCCGCCGCCTCGCCCGGCACCCGGTGGTCGGCGAGGCTCGTCATCAGGGAATGGTGGCGCACGAGGAACCGGATTTCGGCGGCCTCGGTCTCGGTGAGCGACAGGCGCGCCGTCACGTCGGGGACCATCGCCACGGCGGTGTCCACGTGGCTGCCGGCCCGAGCCTTCCCGACGTCGTGCATCAGCAGCGCCAGGCGCAGCAGGTCCGGACGTTCCACGCGGGCCATCTCCTCCCGCCGCGGATGGTCCTCGGCGGCGAGCGAGTCCAGTTCCTCCACCGCGCGGAGAGTGTGCTCGTCGACGGTGTACTGGTGGACCGGGTCCTCGCGGACGAGGCAGGAGAGGCGGCCGAACTCCGGCAGGTACTCGCCGAGGAACCCCGCGCGGTCGAGAGTGCGGAGCACGCCTCCGGCGCCCGGCCGGGAGAGGATCGCGAGGAACGAACGGGCCGCCTCCGGATCGGCCCGGACGTCGGGTTCGACCTGCGGAACCAACGGGCGGATCGCATCCTCGAGATCGGGGCCGGCGGTCTCGCCCCGGCGGACGAGGTCGGCCAGGAGCGCGAGGGCTTCCCCGGGGCTCCCGGGCAGATCCACCGTCCGGGCCGGCACCGGCGTGGGCCGGTCGCTCGCGAAGCGGATCACCCGCTCGAGGAACCGGTTCAGACGAAGGGCGGCCTCGTAGTAGAAGCGCATGAACCGCTCCCAGGCCGCGAAGCCGCCGCCGTCGGTGAACCCGAGCCCGGCCGCCGCCTCCTTCCGCGCCCAGGGGTCGAGCACGTCCTGGCGGCCGTCCGCCAGCAGGTGGAGCATGTTCCGGACGCCGTGGATCTCCGAGTAGCAGCGCAGGAGCTCCGCGCTCTCCCCGGGGTCGAGAAGGCCGGCCTCCCGGAAGACCTCGAAGTCCCGGCGGCCGGAGAGCGCGGTGGCGATCCAGCCCGCGACGTGCATGTCGCGCAGCCCCCCGGGGCTCTCTTTCACGTTCGGCGTGAGCAGCCGCGGCGAGTCGCCGTAGAACCGGTGACGGGCGCGCGCCTCCTCGATCTTCTTGTCGATGAAGTCGGGCCCGTTCGCTTCGAGCCAGGGCCCGGTGACGTGGTCGCGGAAGCGGCGGAAGAGAGCCCGCGACCCGGCGATGAACCGCGCCTCGATCAGCGCGGTCGCGCTCGGCAGATCCTTCCGCATCCACTCGCGGCACTGGTCGAGGGAGCGGGCGGAGTGGCCGACCGTGAGGCCGAGGTCCCAGAGGAAGGCGAGCAGCGGCCCGGCGAAGGCGTCGGCGCGCTCCTCCGCCCCGTCGGGGATGAGGACCATGACGTCGACGTCGGAGTGCGGGTTCACCTCGCCGCGCCCGTACCCGCCGAGGGCGACGACGGCGAGGCCCTGCCCGTTCCCGTCGGCGTCGTGGTAGGTGGCGAGGAGCGTGTCGAGCATCTCGGCGAGGCCGCGGGCGAGATCGAGCCCGTCGGCGGCGACGTCACAGAAGAGGATCTCCCGCCGCGCTTCGAGCAGCAGCCGGACTTCGCTGACCCGCCGCATATCCTCGGCGGCGAAGGTCTGGAACGCGGTCCGGAGTTTTCGCTCAAAGCTGTCCACGCCCCGGATGGTACTCATAGACACCGACTCGCGCAAACAGCGCCCAGACAGGAGGTTGCGCGGTCGAAGTGCGGAGTTCACATCCGCAATGGGATCACTCCCGCACGTCGGGCATCGTGGCCGGCGTCTCGCGCAGGAAGGCGAGGCGGTTCTCACTCCGGAACACCTCCTCGCAGGCGCGGCAGGAGGCGGTATCCGTCCCGACGTTGACGTCAACGGACTCGACCTTCGCCATCACCACACCTTCACCGGCTCTCCGCCCTCCTCCACGTGGTAGAGGTGGTTCGCCTCGAGGCCTTCGAAGACCTGCTTCTCCCCGCCGCGCCACTCGACCGTCAGGCGGTCGATCTTCGAGCTCTTCCCAACGCCCCAGTGGAGCCGGGGGTCGTTCGTCCCGATGAAGGAGGCGACCAGGCGCATCTCCTGCATCTGGACGATCTTCCCGCCGCCCGCCTCCACGGTCACCCTCGCGCCGATCGCGTCCCGGTCCCGGGACTTCCCGGCGAGCGAGACCATCAGGAAGTTCCCCTCCCGCGGCAGGCGGTTCTCCAGCAGCAGCGGCGTGTCGTTCAGGCCGGCGATGTAGACGTCCATGTCCCCGTCGTTGTCGAAGTCCGCGAAGCACGCGGCGCGGCCGCAGCGGGGCTTCTCGAAACCCGATCCGCCCCGATCCGAGATGTCCTCGAACTTCCACCGCGGCGGCCCGCCGTTCCGCCAGAGCGTCGGGACCTGCTTGTAGGTCGTGCCCACCTTCTTCTCGAACAGGTTGATCTCCGGGTAGACGTGCCCGGCGGCGACGAAGAGGTCCATGTAGCCGTCCAGGTCGAAGTCCTGGAACTTCGCGCCCCAGCAGACCTTGATGAAGTCCCCGGCGGCGAGCCCGGCGCGCTCCGTCACCTCGTCGAACATCAGGGAGCCGTCCTTCATCTCGCCGGCGATGTTCCGGTAGAGGGTGTTCGTGTCGTGGCTGAAGTTCGTGATGTAGATGTCCGGCCAGCCGTCCTGGTCGTAGTCGACGGAGTCGTTGCCCATCGACGCCTGCTTCGACGTCGCCGAGTTCATGGCGGTGCTCGTCTCGAGCCCCATGTCGGTGAACACGCCCTTCCCGTCGTTGATCCACATCGTGTTGTCGCAGACGTCGTTCGAGACGTAGAGGTCGAGGTCCCCGTCGCGGTCGAAATCGCTGACCACCGGCGTGAAGGCGTACCGCGCATGCTGGTTTCGAAGCGCGGTCTTCGTCTCGTCCGTGAAGGTCCCGTCCCCGTTGTTCCGGTAGAACCGGTCCATCGCGGCGCGGATCCCGAACGGCCCGGCGTAGACCGGGATGCCCCGCCAGGGCGCCGTCCGGCCGTTGCCCTTCGTCTTCTCGATGAACTCCGACATGTGGTTGTAGTTGGCCTCGTAGAGGTCGAGGTCGCCGTCGTCGTCCGCGTCGAACAGGCAACTGCCCGTGGAGTAGTAGTCGTGAAGCTTCGGCCCGCCGGCCACGCCGGCCTGGTCCGTCACGTCGGTGAACGTCCCGTCCCCGTTGTTCCGGTAGAGCTTGTTCGGCCCCCAGTTGCAGACGTGGATGTCCGGGTCGCCGTCGTTGTCGTAGTCCCCCACCGTCCCGCCGAATCCGTAGGAGCGGTCGCCCAGGCCGGACTCCTCCGTCACGTCCGTGAACTTCCAGTTCCCGTCGTTCCGCAGCAGCCGGTTGTAGGCTTCAGCATGGTCGGTGCGTGAGACGACGCTCCCGTCCGGGCCGACCTTGTAGTGGTTCCCGTCCACGACGTAGATGTCGACGTCACCGTCGAGGTCGTAGTCGAGGACGAGAGCGCCCCCGCCCTTCGCCTCGACGATGTAGTCCTTCTTCTCGTCCTTGCCGGTGTGGTTCCGGAAGGTCATCCCCGCGAACGGCGCGCGGTCGAAGAAGCCGTTCTCGTCGGGGCCGGGCTCGAGGGAGGCGGTCTCGCCGCCGTTCGTGCCATCGTTCCCGCCGCAGGCGACGAGGATGGCGGCCAGGAGGATCAGGACGGAAAAATGGGTCGGGCGCATCGGCAGGCTCCTCGCTTTGGCGGGAATTCTACCGGATGCGCCCGGTCGGGACGGCCCGATGTCTCAGATATCGTAATACAGCGCGAACTCGTACGGGTGCGGCCGGCAGCGGACCGGCGTCACCTCGTTCTCGCGCTTGTACTCGATCCAGGTCGCGACCACGTCCTCGGAGAAGACGTCGCCCTTCAGCAGGAACTCGTGGTCCCGCTCTAGGCAGTCGAGCGCCAACTCCAGCGAGCCCGGCGTCTGCGGCACGCCCGCCAGCTCTTCCGGCGGAAGGTCGTAGATGTCCTTGTCCAGCGGCTCGCCGGGGTCGATCCGGTTCTGGATGCCGTCGAGCGCCGCCATCATGATCGCGGAAAAGGCGAGGTACGGGTTGCAGGACGGGTCCGGGCAGCGGAACTCGACCCGCTTCGCCTTCGGGCTCTCGGAGTAGACCGGGATCCGGACGGCGGCCGAGCGGTTCCGGCCGGAGTAGGCCAGCCGCACGGGCGCCTCGAAGCCGGGCACGAGCCGCTTGTAGCTGTTCGTCGTCGGGTTCGTGAAGGCGAGCAGCGCCGGCGCGTGCGCAAGGATCCCGCCGATCGCGTGGATCGCCATCTCCGACAGGCCGCTGTAGCGGTCGCCCGCGAAGAGCGGCTCCCCGCCCTTCCACAGCGAGAAGTGCGTGTGCATCCCGGTGCCGTTGTCGTCCCAGATCGGCTTCGGCATGAACGTCACGGTCTTGCCCGCGCGCCGGGCGACGTTCTTCACGATGTACTTGTAGAGCAGCACCTTGTCCGCCATGAGGCGGAGCGGGCCGAACTTCATGTCGATCTCGGCCTGGCCGCCGGTGGCGACCTCGTGGTGCTGGGCCTCGATGTCGATCCCGGCGTCGATCAGCGCCAGCATCATCTCCGACCGGAGGTCCTGCTGGCTGTCTGTCGGCGGAACGGGGAAGTAGCCCTCCTTCTTCCGCGGCTTGTAGCCGAGGTTCGGATGTTCCTCCCGGCCGGTGTTCCAGGCGCCCTCGGTGGAGTCGATGAAGTAGTAGCCGGCGTTGCTGGTCTGGTCGTAGCGGATGTCGTCGAAGAGGAAGAACTCGCACTCCGGCCCGATGTAGGCGGTGTCGGCGATGCCGGTGGAGCGGAGGTAGTTCTCCGCCTTCTTCGCCACGTTCCGCGGGTCGCGCG
>JBDLIY010000131.1:0-9321 GCA_039714635.1 Planctomycetota bacterium | reverse complement strand
TGGATGGGAGCGCTCGCGAGCCTGCAACGCCGGACCGGCCAGAAGTTCGACCGGAATCCGCCGCGCTGGCGGGAGTGGTTCGAGGCCCACCGCGACGACCTCGTCTTCGACCGGGACGCCGGCGCCTTCCGGGTCGGGCGATGATTCCCGAATCGCCGGGCGCCATCCGCCGCACGCTCAAGGACTTGGGTCACCGGCCGCGGAAGCGTCTCGGGCAGAACTTCCTCGCGGACGCGAACATCCGGGACGCCATCGTGCGGGACGCCGGCGTGGGCGAGGGGGATCTCGTCCTGGAGGTGGGCTCCGGCCTCGGCACGTTGACGAAGGGTCTCCTCGCCGCCGGGGCGGACGTCGTGGCGGTGGAGCGGGAGCCGGTGCTGGCGGAGTTCCTCGAGGAGGCGCTGGCGGGGGAGCCGCGGTTCACCCTCCTGACCCGGGACGTGATGGAGAGGAAGGCGATCGCGCCGGAGGTCCGGGAGGCGATCGGGAGCCGTCGGGCGGCCGCGCGGCGCTTCCTGTTCGTCGCGAACCTGCCCTATTCCGTCTCGACGCCGCTGATCGTCGGTCTCTTCGGGGCTCCTTCGCCGCCGGACCGCGGCGTCGTCATGGTCCAGAAGGAGGTCGCGGACCGGATGGCCGGCCGCGTCGGCACCTCCGACTACGGGCCCCTCGCCGTCCTCCTCGCGCTGCGGGCGGAGACGCGGATCCTTCGCGAGGTGGGGGGGCAGGTGTTCATCCCGCGGCCGCCGGTCCGCTCCGCGGTCGTCTCCCTCACGACGCGAGCCGGAGCGGGGGGGGACGCCGATCTCGGCACCCGGACCGCCCGCCGGGCCTTCCTTCATCGCCGGAAGTCGATCCGAAAAGCTCTGTGCACAGTTGGTTACGACGCCGGCCCTGTCTCGGAGGCGCTCGCGGCGTGCGGAATCGAACCGTCGGCCCGCCCGGAGACCGTGGCCCCGGAGGCATGGGTTGAGTTGGGTCGGCGACTTCCCGATCCGATCGATTGACCGAAGGGCGTTTCCGACGTATACTTCCACCGATTGTGCCCCCGGCCCGGGGGTTGCGCCAACCGGACGTCCGTCCGACTCTCTGGCGAGCTTTCGTGTCCGCAGTCCGAGCCTCTTGACCAAGAAACATTGCCGCTGATTCCCGAGGACAAGATCGACGCGGTTCTTTCGGCGACGGACCTCGTCGTTCTCATCGAGCGCTACCTGCCCCTCAAGCGGAGCGGGAGTACGTTCAAGGCCTGCTGCCCGTTCCACGGGGAGAAGACGCCCTCGTTCCACGTGTGGCCGGAGACGCAGACCTGGAAGTGCTTCGGGTGCGGCCGCGGAGGGAGCGCGTTCCAGTTCCTGATGGAGAGGGAGCGGATGGAGTTTCCGGAGGCGGTCCGGGCGCTGGCGCAGGACGCGGGAATCGAACTCGGCGTCTCGGACGGTCCCGGCGACGGGCGGATCCAGGCGGTGCGCGACGTCCTCGAGTGGGCGTGCCGGCACTACCAGAAGCTGCTCCGCACCGACGCGGGCCGGGTCGCGGTGGAGTACTGCCGGAACCGCGGGATCACCGGGGAGACGGCGCAGCGTTTCCGCCTGGGCTACTCGCCGGACGGCTGGCGGGGGCTGATCGAGGCGGCGACGCGGCAGGGATTCCCGATGGACGTGCTGGAACAGGCCGGCCTGATCCGGCCGGGGAAGCACGAGCCGTACGACTGGTTCCGGGGGCGGCTCATGTTCCCGATCCAGGACGTGCGGGACCGGGTGGTCGGGTTCGGGGCGCGGGCGCTCGACGATTCCGAGCCGAAGTACCTGAACTCTCCGGACACGGCGGTGTTCAAGAAGGGGAAGATGCTCTACGCGCTGAACCTCGCCCGGGACGAAGCGAGGGAGAAGAAGCGCCTGGGCCTCGTAGAAGGGTATACGGACGTGCTGATGGCGCACCAGCAGGGCGTCCGGTGGATCGTGGCCGCCCTCGGGACCGGCCTCACGCGGGAGCACGCGGCCCTCGCGCGGCGGTACGCGGACCGGATCGATCTGATCTACGACGCGGACACCGCGGGGACCCGCGCGTCCGAACGTTCCCTGGACGTCTTCCTCGGCGAGCGAGTGGACGTGCGGGTCGCGGAACTGCCGGCAGGTCTCGATCCATTCGATTTCATCGTGGAGCATGGCATCGAGGCCTTTGTCGAAACGCTGGATGCGGGGCGGGAGGTCTGGGACTTCCTGATCGCCCGGGCCGGGGTCCGGAACGACCTTTCGACCCTGAACGGCCGGGTGGCGGCCGTGGATGAGATCCTCGCCGTCGTGGCGCGGATCGAGGACGAGCTGGTCCGCGAGGAGGTCGTGAAGCGGGTCGCGGAGGAGTTCCGCGTCGAGGAGAGGACGGTTCGGTCGCGTCTCGGCGCCTTCTCCGGCCGGTCCGACGCGGTGGAGACGGGCGCGGCGTACGCGCCCGACGAGCTCCCGGAGGCGCGGGAGGAGGCGATGATCGTCGAGGCGGTCCTCGGCGTGCCGGCTCTCGCGGCCCGGCTGGAGGCGGAGTGGCCGCCGGAGCGGTTCGGTCATCCGCAGTACCGGGCGATCGCCGACGTGCTGGCGGCTTTCGCCCGGGACGAGCGGTCGATCGAGGAGGGATCGGTGGCGGCCCGGATCCCGGATCCGGCCACGGCGGCGGCCCTGGCCGAAATCGGAGCCGCCGGTCGCGGCAAGAAGAAGGAGAACCTGACGCGGCAGTTCGAGGACTGCGTCGGGGCCCTCGCGGTCCGGAGGGAAATGGTCGGGGCCGAGGAGGCTCTGGCCAGGGCAAGGGCGGACGGGGACCGGGAAGAAGAGGCCCGGCTCCGTCGTGAACTGTTTCGGCTGAGAGGCACTCAGCGGTAAGATCTGCGAATCTGCCACTCCCGGCAGGAGTTTGGGTGAACATGAAGCTGGACACCGCACTGAAGAGCCTGGTTGAGGAGGGCAAGCGGAAGGGCTTCCTGACGTACGAGGAAGTCAATCGCCTGCTGCCCGAAGATCTCGTATCCGGAAGCAAGATCGACCGCGTCTTCGAGATGCTCGAGAAGATGGGGATCGAACTCGGCGACGAGGACGAGGCCGATCCGCGCACGGAATCCGCCGCCGCCCCCGCCGCGACCCCGAAGAAGGGGAAAACCGCGGAGGAGAAGGCCGCCAAGGCCGAAGACGACGAGGCTGCGATCGACCTCTTCCTGCAGGGGCCGGGGACCGAGAAGATCGATGACCCGGTGCGGATGTACCTGACCCAGATGGGGGAGATCCCTCTCCTCACGCGGGAGCAGGAGATCCGTCTCGCGAAGCTGATCGAGCTCACGCGCAAGCGCTACCGGAAGAAGGTCCTGGAGTCGGGGCTGGCCCAGCAGGCCGCCATCCAGACTCTCAAGGAGGTCGTCAACGGCGATCTCGCCTTCGACCGGACGCTGAAGATCTCCTCCGCGGCCGACATCGGCAAGGAAGACGTCTCCGCGCGGCTGCCGGAGAGCATCGAGACGCTCGACGACATGCTCGACTGCAACCGCGAGGACTTCCAGCGCGTCGCGAAGACCAAGTGCGGCTCGAAGATGCACAACGAGCTGATGAAGCGGATCCGCGACCGCCGCCGGAAGGGCGTCCTGCTCCTGGAGGAGCTCTGCCTCCAGACGAAGAACGTCCGCCCCATGAACGACACGCTCTTCGAGGCGCTCCGCGAGATGAAGGAGCTGTCGAAGCGCGTCGACATGGGGAAGGAGGACGGGCTTCCGAAGCGGGACCTCAAGGTGCTGGAGGATCGGCTCTGGGATCTGTCCCTCGCGGCCTGCGAGGTGCCGGAGCGGCTCGATGCCCGGACGAAGCAGGTGGCGGACCGGTTCGAGAACTACGAGGAGGCGAAGCGGCAGCTCTCCTCCGGGAACCTCCGCCTCGTGGTCTCCATCGCGAAGAAGTACCGGAACCGCGGCCTGACCTTCCTCGACCTGATCCAGGAGGGGAACACGGGCCTGATGAAGGCGGTGGAGAAGTACGAGTACCGCCGCGGCTACAAGTTCTCGACTTACGCGACGTGGTGGATCCGGCAGGCGATCACGCGCTCCATCGCCGACCAGGCGCGCACGATCCGCATCCCGGTCCACATGATCGAGACGATGTCCAAGCTCCGGAACGTCGCGAAGGAGCTGACCCAGAAGAAGGGCCGCGAGCCCACGATCGAGGAGATCTCCGCCTCCAGCGGGATCTCGGTGGAGGAGACGAAGCGGGTCTTCAAGATCGCGAAGCACCCGATCTCCCTCGACCGGCCGATCGGCGACTCCGACGACTCCTACTTCGGAGACTTCATCGAGGACGAGAGCGCCGAGTCCCCCGTCTCCGCGGCGACGCACGAGATGCTGAAGGACAAGATCGAGCGCGTTCTCCAGACCCTGACCTTCCGCGAGCGCGAGATCATCAAGCTCCGCTACGGCATCGGGGACGGCTACACCTACACACTGGAAGAGGTCGGCAAGATCTTCAAGGTGACGCGGGAGCGCGTCCGCCAGATCGAGGCGAAGGCGGTTCGAAAGCTCCAGCATCCCGTGAGGGCGAGGAAGCTCGAAGGCTTCCTCGACTCCTCTGGCCTGGTATGAACCGGGGCCGGCCGCGAGGCCGGCCCTTTTTTGATGGGCTCTCCCGACGGGAGAGTGGAGGCGTTCCGTGAGAGAGGTCGTCGACAAGCTGCTTTCGCTGCAGGAACTGGACGAGAAGATCCTCCGGATCAAGCTGGAACTGATCAATGGGCCGAGACGCCTCGAACAGGACAACGGGGAGTTGTCCGGGCACCAGGCCCGCTACGAGGAACTCTCCCACCAGGCGAAGGAGGCGATGCGCGCCGGGGAGAGGAAGAACTTCGACCTCGAGGGCATCGACCAGAAGGTCAAGGACCTGAACGGCAAGCTCATGACCGCCCGCTCCAACAAGGAGTACGAGGCGCTCAAGATGGAGATCGCCGGCCATCGCGCGGACTACGAGATCCTGGAGGAGGAGGCTCTCCAGCAGTGGTCCGTCGGCGAGAAGCGCGAGGGTGAAGCCGAGGCGGAGCAGGCCATCATCCTGCGCCTCGAGGACGAGGTCGCCCAGCGGAAGGCGGACTGGCAGACCGAAGCGAACGGTCTCGAGGGAGAACTCGAGGGACTGGCCGCGGACCGGAAGGGGCGCACGCAGGGCATCCCGCCGTCCTGGATCGACACCTACGAGAAGATCCTCGGCAAGGTCGGCTGCCCCGCGGTGGTGGAGATCGTCGATCGCTACTGCCAGGGTTGCCAGCGGCACGTGACGGTGCACGACGTGACGCGCGCGATCAAGGGGACCGAGGTCGTGCAGTGCAAGGCCTGCAGCCGGATCCTCTACGCACTGACGCTGTAGACCGGGGGATCCAGCCGATGACCGACTCCCGACCCGACGGCCGCTATCAGGCGCGCGGCGTCTCGGCCAGCAAGGACGAGGTCCACGCCGCGATCGAGGGCCAGGACCAGGGGCTCTATCCCGGGGCTTTCTGCAAGATCATCCCGGATCTCCTGACGAGCGACCCCGACCACTGCCTCGTGATGCACGCCGACACCGCGGGCACGAAGTCGAGCCTGGGCTACCTCGCCTGGCGCGAGGGGATGGGCGTCGAGGTGTTCGCGGGCATCGCCCAGGACGCCCTCGTGATGAACCTGGACGACTGCGGCTGCGTCGGCGCGCTCGGGCCGCTGCTCGTCTCCAACACCATCGGTCGAAACGCCAAGCTCGTCCCCGGCGAGGTGATCGCGGCCGTGATCGGCGGCTACCAGGCGGTCTGTGACCTGCTGACGGATCAGGGCATCCCCTGCGTCATGTGCGGCGGCGAGACCGCGGACGTCGGCGATGTCGTGCGCACGCTCGACGTCGGGTGCACCGTCACCGCGCGGCTGCCGCGAGCCGACGTGATCGACGCGGCCCGGATGGCTCCCGGCGACGCGATCGTCGGCTTCTCCTCGACGGGGCAGGCGAAGTGGGAGGACCGGCCGAACTCCGGCATGGGCTCCAACGGCCTGACGTCGGCGCGCCACGAGGCGCTCGGCGCGGACTACGCCGCGAAGTACCCGGAGACCTACGCGCCCGAGGTCGACCGGGATCTCGTCTACTGCGGGAGCCACGCCCTGTCCGATCCGCTGCCCGGCGACGACCGCTTCACGGTGGGCTCGGCGCTGCTGTCTCCGACGCGCACCTACCTGCCGCTGATCCGGCGGCTGGTGGACGCCGTGCCCCACGAGGACCTCCACGGCCTGATCCACTGCTCCGGCGGCGGCCAGACGAAAATCGGCAAGTTCGGGGCCGGAGAGAATGGCGAGGGGCTCCGCTTCGTGAAGGACGGCCTGCCGGAGGTCCCGCCGCTCTTCCGGCTGCTGCGGGCGAGCACGGAGTCGAGTTGGGAAGAGATGTACATGGTCTTCAACATGGGCGTGCGCCTGGAGGCGATCGTCCCGGAGGACCGGGTGCCGGCCTGCCTGGACGTCGCGACCGAGTGCGGCATCGACGCCTGGCGGACGGGCCACGTGGAGGCGGCGGAGGCCGCCGAGGTGGTCATCCACGCCGAGGGCGGCGAGCACCGCTACGCGATCTGACCGAATCCGGTAATACGGAGGCGGAACCGTTTTTGCCGGATTCGCCCCGTCCGTCTCCGTCGTCCCGGTTCTTCCCCTTCTTCTCGTCCGACTTCTCGTCCGACGGTTGCTGCCGCACGCCCAGCGCCCGCTCGCGGTCCTCCAGGTAGTTGCTGACGATCGCATCCTCGATCATCCCGTACTCTCCGCTCCGGTCGAGCGGGGTCTCGACGTGCGCCGTTTCGCGGAGGACGCCCTCTTCGTCGAAGTCCAGCCTCGCGAAGCGCAGCGACTCGTCGCCGTCCGTCAGGATGAAGAGATCGCGTGACGCGGCCTGCTCCACGCCCGGATACCAGAGCGCCACGCGGAACTTGAAGTAGTCGGAGTCCCAACAGACCCAGTAGCAGCGGTCCCGGTTCCAGGTCCGGAGCACGAGATCGGGCGGGCCCAGGGCCGCGAGGGCGTCGGCGAGCGTCGTCTCACCGGGGACGAGCGCTTTCGCGTCCTCCACCGGCTCCGGGACGCCGTCCTTCGAGCGCTCGAAGGTGAAGCCCACGCAGCCGCCCGCGAAGAGGAGCGCCAGCGCGAAGAGGGTTCGGAGACAGGCCAAGCGTCAGTCCCCGAACGGGAGCCCGTACTCGGCGGTGTCGGCCTTGAACCGCTCGCCGACGCCGCGGACGATCCCCTCGCGATCCACGATGACCGTCACGCGGTCGTACTGGATGTCGTCGTTTGCGAAGTTCACGACGAGGAGGAACAGGCCGGACTCCTTCGTCACCGCGTGCTCGTAGACGTAGGCATCGGAGTCGAGAAGCTCGACGACCTCTTTCGGCGGTCCCATGATCTTCAGGACGTCCTCCCGGGTGCTCTGGCCGACGACCAGCTGACCGGCGAGGCCCGGGTCCCAGGTCTCGTCGTCGATGGTGCGGCTGGCGAAGCAGCCGGGAAGCAGGAGGAGAACGAGCAGCGGCGCGATGCGGTTCATGGATGTGGCTCCCGGGAAAGGAGAGATTCTACCGTCCGCCGGTCTGGACGCTCACTCCGCCGCGAGCCGTCTCCAGTTCTTCGTGAAGTCGAACCCCGGATCGTTGTCCGGGGTGTGGCATCGGAAGCACGCTTTCCGCGCGTCGCCCGGCGTCTCGAGGTCCCCGCCGACATCGACGTGGTCGCGGCCCGGCCCGTGGCAGCTCTCGCAGCCGACGTGTCCCAGGTCCGGCGTCGTCTCCCGATCGAGGTAGCCCGTGCGTTCCCCCCAGCCCGTCACGTGGCAGCCGATGCAGGTGGGGTCGATCTCGCGGCCGGTGCGGGCCAGCGATTCGATCGCCCGGGCGTGGCGCTCCCCGCGGTGGGAGTCCGCGTCGGCGTGGCAGGCCAGGCACGCGTCGTCGCCGATGTATCCGCCGGCTTCCGGCTCGACCTGCGGGTTCATCTTCATGAGGAGGTCCTCGTCCGCGATGCGGTCGACGTACTCCCGGATCCTGGCCGTCATCCCGGCGTCGTCCGCGAAGGACTCGTCGAGCGTGAGGAGGGTCGGGCCGTCCCGGCCGATCCGCAGCAGGCGCCGGCCCCGATCGCCCGGAGTCGCGAGGGCCGGGGCGTCGATCCGGGGCTCGACCGCGGAGTAGACGACGAGGTCGGCGACACCCGCGAGTGACGCGGCGCGCTCCCGACCGCCGGCGAAGAGCAGCAGAACGGATTGGGCGCTCGCGGGGCGCTCGTGTCGGATCCGGGCCACTCCCTCGGCCAGGGACGCGGCCCCCGGATGCTCCACGAGGCCCGCGACCCACCACGTCCGCCCGCCGGCCGCCACCGTCGTCCCGGCGGGGAAAGCGAACTCCCCGTCGATGCGGGCGTTCGCCGAGATCAGGGGGAAGCGTGCCAGCCCCCGCGCCGACCGCAGGAAGTCGATCCCGAGCGCGAGCTCGCCCGGGCCCACGTTCAGCGCGCGGCAGCCCAGGTCGTCGAGGGCCGTGAGCAGCGTCTCGAAACGGATCTCGTTCAGCCGTCCGGGGCCGTCGACGAGGTCTCCGTTCTCGACGAAGGGCGCGTCGGCCAGCGCGGTGCCGCGGCGGGGCAGGCCGCCGAGCTGGGGGCGATGGCA
Organism: Planctomycetota bacterium; assembly: GCA_039714635.1. GTDB lineage: Bacteria > Planctomycetota > JAJSAM01 > JAJSAM01 > JAJSAM01 > JBDLIY01. The sequence continues at coordinate 634 of JBDLIY010000131.1, read as the reverse complement.
GCCGCAGGGCTCGAGGTAGCCGCGGATCGACCCGGAGACGAAGAGGTCGGGTCCGACGCCGGTCGGAGCGCCGGTACAGGCGGAGAGGAGCAGGACGATGGCGGCGAGGAGGGGCCTCACTGGTCCGCTCCCGCGATCGTCACGGGGATGGCCACGATCTCGTCCGTCCGGATCAGCAGGGATCCCCGCACGCCGGAGGCCGGGTTCTCGCCGGAAAGTCGGACGCGCACCTCGACCCGGGACGGGCCCGCGGGGAGGATCTCGATCGCCAGCAGCCCGGTGGGATCCTCGATGGAGCGTATCTCGAGGGGCCTGCCGTCCCGGCGGTGGAGGAAGACGCTGCGCGTGACGGTGCCGTCGGTCCGGGGGAACCAGAGTCGGTCCGGCACCGCGACGACCTCCCGGGAGATCGCGCCCACGACGTCGATCGCCAGCGCCGGATCGCGGCGGGAGTTCGTCCGGACGATCACCCGCTCGTGGAACCCGCCTTCGCCGAGTTCCGGACCGAAGGTGAGATGGACGCGGTAGCCCGTGCACCGGTCGCCCTCGGGGAGGGGACCGGCTTCGGCCCGGAGCCCCTCGTGGCTCGTCTCGATCCCGGTGATCGAGAGACGCGACCCGGCGTCCAGCGCGA
>JBDLIY010000130.1:0-9379 GCA_039714635.1 Planctomycetota bacterium | reverse complement strand
GAAGATGGCTTCCTCCGGACAGGCCTCTTCGCACAGTCCGCAGAAGATGCACCGCAGCGTGTCCAGCTGGAACTCCCGCGGGCCCTTCTCGACCGTGTCCCCCTCCTCGAGCTCCCCGGGGACGATGCGGATCGCCTCCGGCGGGCACACCCACTCGCACATCTGGCAGGAGACGCACTTCACGCGTCCCTCGTCGTCCTTGACCAGCGAAGGGAGGCCCCGGTAGCCCTCGGGAACCGTGGTCGGCTCCTCGGGGTACTGGCGCGTGAACTTCTTCCGCTTGAAGAAGTACTTGAGGGTGAGGCCCAGGCCCTTGACGACGGCGGGGAGATACAGCTTCTCCGACAGCGTCAGTTCCGGGCGTTCGACGGTCTTGTAACTCATGTCACACCTGGAAGATCACCTTGAGAACGGCGGTCAGCACGACGTTCACGAGCGCCAGCGGCAGAAAGACCTGCCAGCCGAGCCGCATGAGCTGGTCGTAGCGGAACCGCGGCAGCGTCCAGCGCACCCAGATGAAGAAGAAGAGGAGCGCGAACAGCTTGCCGGAGAAGATCAACACCTGCGTGATCCACTGGAAACTCCCGCCGAGGTTCTCGAGCCCGAAGAGGCTCCACCCGCCGAGGAACAGGGTCACGGTGATCGCGCTGATCGTGAACATCGCGGCGTACTCGCCGAGGAAGAACAGCGCGAACTTCATCGAGGAGTATTCGGTATGGAAGCCCGCTGCGAGCTCCTGCTCCGCCTCCGGGAAGTCGAACGGGAGGCGGTTCGTCTCGGCGAAGCCCGCGATCATGAAGATCAGAAACGCGAGCGGCTGCTTCACGATGTTCCAGTCGAGGAACTTCGCCCAGACGGCGTCGTAGTGGTTGCCGAACAGCCACAGCCCGTCGGACTGCATCCTGACGATCTCGTTCATGTTCAGCGTCTTCGCGAGCAGGAAGATGCCCACCACCGAGAGGCCGAGGCAGATCTCGTAGGAGACCATCTGGGCCGACGCCCGGACGCCGCCGATCAGCGAGTACTTCGAGTTGGACGCCCAGCCTCCGAGCGTCATCCCGTAGACACCCAGCGACGAGATGGCGAAGACGAAGAGGATGCCGGTGTCGAGGTCCGCGATCATCAGGTTGGCGGCGAACGGCACCACGGCGATCGTCACCAGCGGCGGCACCACGGAGAGCACCGGGGCCAGCACGAAGAACGGCTTGTTCACGTGCCCGGGGATCACGTCCTCCTTGAAGACGAACTTCAGGAGGTCCGCGACGGACTGGAGCAGCCCGAACGGCCCCACGCGGTTCGGCCCCAGGCGGTCCTGGATGAATGCCGAGACGCGCCGCTCCGCCCATACGAGGATGGCGACGCTGACCAGCATCACGTTGATGATCACCGCGATCTTGACGACCGGTATGACGAGGTCCTTCACCAGGTCCATCCCTGTCTCCCGATTTTCAGTCCGCCGACGCGGGGACGGCCTCTTCGGCCACCCGCACCGACCTCGCGTACAAGTCCGCGACCTTCATCCCGGCGAAAGCGGGGACCGCCTCGCCGAGGGCCTGGAACGCCTTCTCCGGCCGCCCGGGGTGCTCGCCCTCGGGATCGGCGCGGCGCAGGAGTTCCACGAGGATCTCGAAGTCCGGCCGGGCGTGCGCGGGAGCGCTGATCGCCGGGTTGACCTTCGAGACCCATCCGTCGCAGTTCGTGAAGGTGCCTTCCTTCTCGACCCAGGTACAGCCGGGCAGGACGACGTGCGCCTTCTTCGCCGTCTCGCTCATCCGGAAGTCCATCACGATCACGCACTCGAGCCCGGACAGGTTGCCGAGCGCCTCGTGATCGTCGAGGTCGTCGCCGAGGACCACGACGGCCTTGATCGTGCCGGCCTTCACCGCCGCCGAGAGCCCGTCGAGCTTCACCTCGCCCACTCCCCCCACGCCGATCAACTGCGCGCCGGTGGAGTTCGGATTCTTGTCCCCGGAGATCAGGAAGTCGTCGCCCTCGCCGACCCGCGCCTTGACGTCGAGGTTCGTGACGCCGACCTTCGAAAGCCATTCCTTCGCGACGAAGATCTCCTCGTTCGTCAGGCGGGCGGAGACCAGGCCGAAGACCGCGTCCGCGCCGTGCGCCTCGATGACGGCGGCCAGCGACTTCTGCGCGGTGTCGAGGGCCTCGGAGAGCGGGGCCTCGACCAGTTCGTCGTCCCTGCGGACGAGCGCGCCGCCGAGGCGGTCCTCACCGTGGACGAACTTGTAGTTCAGACGCCCCTCGTCGCACATCCACCACTTGTTGACGTCCGCGTTCTCGCGCGGCGTGAAGCGCTGGACCTTGTCCCAGCGGGCCCCCACCGTGATCGAGCAGCCCCGGGCGCAGGAGCCGCAGGTCGTCGGCGTGTCCGTCAGGAACCAGACGCGCGTCTTGAAGCGGAAGTCCGTGGAGGTCAGCGCGCCCACCGGACAGAGGTCGGTCACGTTCATCGAGTACGGGTGCTCGTAGGCGCCGCCGTGCGCCACGGCGATCTCGCAGTGGTCGCCGCGCTCGACGACGGCCAGCTGCTCGTCGCCGCCGACCTCCCGCGCGAAACGGACACACCGCGTGCAGAGGATGCAGCGCTCGCCGTCGTAGGTGATCTTGTCGGAGAACTCGATGCGCTTCGACTTGTGGACCTTCTCCTCGTCGAAGTCGCTCTTGTCCTGGCCGTGCTCGAACGAGTACTCCTGCAGCGTGCACTCGCCGGCCTGGTCGCAGATCGGGCAGTCGAGCGGGTGGTTGATGAGGAGGAACTCCATCACCTCCGCCCGCGCCTTCTTCGCTTCCTCGGAGTCCGTCCGGATCTCCATTCCGTCGCCGCACGTGAGGTTGCACGCGATCGTGGTCGGCCACCGGAACTTCGGCGTCACGACCTCGACCTGGCAGATCCGGCAGTTCCCCGCGATGGCGAGGCCCGGGTGCCAGCAGTAGCGCGGGATGAAGATGCCCAGCTGCTCCGCGGCCTGGATGACCGTGGTGCCGGGCTCAACCGTGATCTCGCGACCGTCGATCGTAAGAGTCGGCATTTCCAGTTTCCTCAGTCAGCGGCCGTGGCGGCCTGACCGGACCCGATCAGGGCCTCGAACTCGCCCCGGAACTTCTTGATGTACGACTGGACCGGCCACGCCGCGGCATCCGACAGGCCGCAGATCGTCAGCCCGCCCATGCCCTCGTAGCTCGACGCGATCTTGACGAGCTTGTCGAGGTCCTCGAGCTTCCCGTTGCCGTCGCAGATGCGCGCAACGATCTTCTTCACCCACCCGGTCCCCTCGCGGCAGGGCGTGCACTGGCCGCAGGACTCGTGGGCGAAGAACTCCATGACGTTTAGAAGCATGTGAGGAATGCTCGTGTCCTCGTCCATGACCATGATGGCGCAGGAGCCCATGATGGTCCCGGCCTTGGCCATGCTGCCGAAGTCGCACGGGATGTCGACCTCGTCGGCCGTGACGATCGGGGCCGACGCGCCGCCCGGAACGACGGCCTTGAGCTTCTTGCCCTTCCAGACGCCGCCCGCGGCGTCGATCACGTCTTTCAGCGACACGCCGCACTCGAACTCGAAGACGCCCGGCTTCTCGACGTGGCCGGAGACGCAGAAGACGCGCGTCCCGGGGGTGTCCTCGGTGCCGAGCGCCAGGAACGCGTCCGGGCCCTCGTTGATGACGAACGGGACGTTCGACAGCGTCTCGACGTTGTTCACGATCGTCGGGCAGCGGAAAAGCCCCTCGACGGCCGGGAACGGCGGCTTCAGCCTCGGGTTGCCGCGCCCGCCCTCGATCGAGGAGAGCATGCCCGTCTCCTCGCCGCAGACGTACGCGCCGGCGCCCGTGTGGACCCAGATGTCGGCGGAGAAGTCGGTGCCGAGGATGTTGTCGCCGAGGTAGTTCTTCTCGCGCGCTTCCTCGATGGCTTTCTCGACCGCGTGCTGGGCGTGGGGGAACTCGCCGCGGATGTAGATGTAGCCGATCTTCGCGCCGATCGAGTAGCAGGTGATGAGGCACCCTTCCACCAGCCGGTGGGGGCAGTGCTCCATGATGTGCCGGTCCTTGAAGGTGCCCGGCTCGGACTCGTCCCCGTTGCACGCGAGGTAGATCGGCTTGTCCGTGTCCTTCGGGAGGAAGCCCCACTTGCGGCCGGCCTCGAAGCCGGCGCCGCCGCGACCGCGGATGCGCGCCTTCGTGACCTCCTCGCGGACGTCGTCCGGCGACATGCCGCCGAGGACCTTCTTCAGGGCCGCGTAGCCGCCGCCCGCCTCGTAGGCCTCGATCGACGCCCCGTTCTCCTGGCCCATCTCCTTGAGCAGGATGCGCTTCTCTTCGATGCTCATTCGGAGAGCTCCTCGATGATCTCGTCGACCATCTCCGGGGTGATGTTCCCGTAACGCTCCTCGTCGACGAGGATCGCGGGGGCCATCTCGCACAGGCCGATGCACTCGGCGGTGTCGAGGGAGAACTGGCCGTCCTCCGTCGTCTCGCCCGAGTCGGCCTTGATGCCGAGCTTCTCCTCGAACAGGGCGAGGAGGTCCTTCGCGCCGCGCAGCCAGCAGGGCGTGGTCTTGCAGAAGTAGATGTGCTTCGTGCCCCGCTTCTTCGTGGAGAACATCGCGTAGAAGGTGAGGACGCCGAGGATGTGGGCCGGCGTCGTCTCGAGGTACCCGGCGAGCCCTTCGATGGTCTCCGGCGAGAGGCGGCGCTCCTCCAGTTGCAGGATCATCATGATCGGGATGAGCGCCGCCACGCGCTTCGGATACCGCGCGACGATGCCGTCGAAGCGCTCTCTCAGGTGCTCGGGGGGAAACGTCCCCTGGCTTTCTGAACTGCTGCCGTTGGACATGGCTGCTTCCTTTGGCGGCCGGCTACCGGTCGCACTCTCCCATGACGAAGTCCATCGAGCCCAGGATGGCCACGGTGTCCGCCATCAGGTGCCCGGGCAGGACCTTTTCGAGGATCGAGAGGTTGTGCATCGACGGGCCGCGGATGCGCAGGCGCTGCGGCTTCGCCGTCCCGTCCCCCACCGCGTAGATGCCGAGCGCCCCCTTCGGGTTCTCGGCCCGGAAGTACGCTTCGCCCTTCGGCGCCTTCGGTCCTTCCGTGATCACCATGAAGTGGTGGATCAGCTCCTCCATCCGGGTCAGCGTCGACTGCTTCTCGGGGATGGAGACCTTGTACTCGTCGAGGCAAACCGGGCCGCCCGGCATGCGGTCCAGGCACTGCTCGACGATCCGCGCGGACTGCCGCATCTCCTCGATCCGGACGAGGTATCGGTCGTAGCAGTCGCCCTTCACTCCCACCGGGACGTCGAAGTCGTACGTCTCGTAGCCCATGTAGGGCTCTTCCTTGCGCAGGTCGTACTCGATGCCGGAGCCGCGGAGGTTCGGGCCGGTGAGGCCGAAGGTGATCGCGTCTTCCTTCGTGAAGACCCCGACTTCGTCGAGGCGGTCGATCCAGATCTTGTTTCGCGTGAGGAGCGTCTCGTACTCGTCCACGCGCTTCGGAAACTCGTCGTTGAACGACCGCAGGTCGGTGAGCCAGGTGTCGTCGACGTCGCGGTCGAGGCCGCCGACGCGGGCGAAGCTCGTGGTGAAGCGGGCGCCGCAGATCCGCTCGATGAGGTCGTAGATGAGTTCCCTCTCCCGGAACGTCCAGAGGAAGATCGTCATCGCCCCCACGTCCATCGCGAACGCGCCGAGCCCGAGCAGGTGGCTCTGGATGCGGCCCAGCTCCCAGCAGAGGACCCGGAGCACCTGGGCGCGCTCGGGGATCTCGACCCCCATGAGCTTCTCGACCGCGGTCACGTACGTCATGTTGTTCGCGATCGGCGCCAGGTAGTCCCACCGGTCCGTGTAGGGGATGAACTTGTGGTATCCGAAGCTCTCCGCGATCTTCTCCATCCCGCGGTGCAGGAAGCCGATGTCGAGCTCCGCCTTCTCGATCAGCTCGCCCCGCAGCGAGAGGACGATCCGCAGCACGCCGTGGGTGGCCGGGTGGGAAGGCCCCATGTTGAGGATCATGCGATCCTCGTCATCGAGGTCGAAGTCTCCATCCACCATGTCCGGCACCAGGGCCTCGACAGTTTTTTGTTCCGTCATTTCCGACTCCCGATCCGTGATCTCGCGTGATGCATCATCTCGGGGGTTTCACTCGACGAACTCGCCGGCCACGCCGCGCGCGAAGTCATCCTCGCGCATCGGGTCGGTGATGGGGATCCGGCCGCGTACCGGGAAGTCGCGCCGGCAGGGGAAGCCCTCGAAGTCCAGGGACATCATGATCCGCGTGAGGTTCGGGTGGTCCGCGAAGACGATCCCGAACATGTCGAAGACCTCGCGCTCCAGCCAGTTCGCGACGCCGTAGACTTCGGAGAGCGTCGGGACCTCGACGTCCTCGTCCTCGACGAACACCTTCACGCGAACCATCTCGGCCCGCTCGAGGGAAAGGAAGTGGTAGACGACCCGGAACCGGCCCTCGACGTCGGGTCGGTCGAGGTAGTCGACCGCCGTCATGTCCTCGAGCATGTCGAAGCCGGCTTCGTCCCGGAGGCCGGTGGCGATCGCGACGATGGCCTCCGGCTTCACCGTGACCCACGGCTGGCCGGCGTACTCGCCCTGCGAGACGACGGCGTCCCCGTGCTTCTCGAGGATGTGGGCAATGCCCGTATTCGGAGTCTCGCTCATCGCTCGTCTCCTGCGTCGTCCTTCGGGGTCACCAGGAGCGAGTCCTTGTGGGGCTGCTCCTTCTCGATCCGCCTCTGGAGTTCCATCAGCGCGTTGAGGACCATTTCCGGCCGCGGCGGGCAGCCGGGGATGTAGAGGTCGACGGGAACGATCTGGTCGACGCCCTGCACGACGGGGTAGCTGCGGAACATGCCGCCCGAGTTCGCGCAGGCGCCCATCGAGATGCACCACTTCGGCTCGGCCATCTGGTCCCAGATGCGCTTGGTGGCCTGGGCCATCTTGTAGGTCAGGGTCCCGGCGACGATCATCACGTCGGCCTGTCGCGGCGAGAACCGGGCGACCTCGGCCCCGAACCGGGCCATGTCGAACCGGGTGGAGGCCGCGGCCATGAACTCGATCGCGCAGCAGGAGAGCCCCATGGGAAGGGGCCAGAGCGAGTTCTTCCGGGCCCAGTTGACCAGCGCGTCGATCGACGAGAGGATGAAGCCGCCGTCGTCGGACGGCCCCGCCACGTCCACCTGCTTCTTCGTCACTCCGGCTTCTGCCACGTCAGGACCCCCTTCTTCACCATGTAGATCCATCCCGCGAAGAGGATGGCGATGAACACGAGCATCTCTCCGAGGACGAGGCCGATCGAGAGGTCTTCGTGGTCGAAGACGACGGCCCACGGATAGAGGAAGACCACCTCGATGTCGAAGAGGATGAAGAGCATCGCCACGAGGTAGAACTTCACGGAGAAGCGAATCCGTGAGTCGGTGATGATGGGCATCCCGCATTCGTACGGGGTGTCCTTCACCGGGTTCCCCTTCGCCTTCTTGCCGATGAACTTCGAGGCCACCGCCATGGTGACGGCGATTCCGACGGCAATGACGATCGTGAGAAGCACCGGCAGGTAGTCGTTGAGTTCAGGCTGCATGTGACCCTTACCCGCGAGTGGTTGGTGACCGGGGCGCCCAGGGGCCCGGCCGGCCGGAAGAACGGGCATCGTACGGAGTCCCGCAAGGTCGCCCAACCTTTTTTAGGCGACGCTAAAGTCGATCAATCCGGAGAGTCCATTCTGGTCTGCGGCGATCCGGGATCCGCCGATTCCGGCCGGGAATCCGTCGAATGCTGGCCCGGCCCGGAGCGGGTGATAGTCTTCCCGGGCATCCCCGGCCGATTCGGGGGAAAGGCGAGGGATCCATGATCGGGAAGCTCACGAGCCCCTGGACGAACGCGGCGCCCATCCTCCTGCGGGTAGCCGTCGGCTCGGTATTCCTCTACCACGGCTTCGACAAGCTCGGGGTCGTCGGGCCGGAGAGTGCCCGCGACTCCATCAACGCGGCGATCCAGGGTGCGATGAGGTCGGGATTCCACCCCGCGGAGCTGTGGGGGTACGTCCTCGCGATCTCCGAGGTGATCGGCGGCGGCCTGGTGCTCCTCGGCCTGTTCACCCGCTACGCGGCGGTCGTGCTCGCCTTCATCATGGGCGTGGCGATTTTCAAGATCCACTGGACCTCGGGCTTCTCCGCCCGGGTCGGCGGCTGGGAGTACCCCTTCACCCTGCTCTGCTGTTGCCTGTTCCTGGTGATCTCCGGCGGCGGCGCCCTCTCGACGGACGAGTTGCTCTGGCCCTCGGACCGGAAGAAGTAATACCGAGACAGGAACAATCATCCCATTCCCCCGATAGCCGCACCGGGTTTTGCCGCTTTGGAAGGAATGTTCCCGTCTCGGTACTACCAGATCGCCTCCCGGTGGAAAGACCGGATCCCTTCGTCCGCCGTCACGATGGGTAATCCGCGGAGGCGCGCGGTGGCGACGATGACGCGGTCGGCGGGATCGCGGTGTTCCCACGGCAGGCGCAGGCTCTCCTGCCAGATCGCGAGAGTGACGGGGACGATCTCGAGGATCCCGGTGGACCGGACCCGGTCGCAGAAGTCATCGAAGGGCACGCCGAGGTCGATCTTCCCTTTCCGCTGCTGCACGCCGAGTTCCCAGAAGGAGATCGAGGAGACGACCCCGCCCTCGGACTCCATCCGCCGGCAGGCCCGGGCCGCCGCGACGGACATGCGGTCCGGCATTGCCACCCACCAGAAGAGGGCGCACGTGTCGAGGAGGACCATTCAGACCTCGCCCCACTCTTCGGTTTCGGGCTCGACCGGGTCGCCGTGGGCCTCGGCCCGTTCCCGGATCACACCGAAGGCGGCTTCGGGAGTGACCTTCGAGCGGATCGGGACGACCTTCAGCGTCGGTGTGCCGTGGCTGGTGACGATCAGTTCCTCGCCGGTCTCCTCCACGCGGCGGAAGTACTCCAGCATCTTCGCCTTCAGAAGGCTCTTCGAAACCGTGATCATGCGGCCCCCTACTACTATAGTCATGACCATAGTCATAATAGGGCACGGTCCCGGAAGCGTCAAGCTCGGTGACGAGGAGAGGACGAGGAAGCTCGCCCTGCCGACGGGAGTGTCGTGGTAGCGACCTGTCGTCAATGATTGGCATGATTGCCACGGGTCGTTTCGACGGTGATGGGAATCCTCGGAGGAGCCACGCCGACGACCGTCAGACGGTGTCGAGGCTCGGGCCGGACGGCTTCCCCGCCTCCCGGTAGTGGCGGAACGCCTCCTCGACCCCGCGACCGTCCCGGAGGACATCCGCGCCACGGGCGTCCAGCTCGTCGGCCGCTACGGTGTCTCCTTCGACTGGAGCGACGGC
>JBDLIY010000129.1:0-9412 GCA_039714635.1 Planctomycetota bacterium | reverse complement strand
GCGGAAACGACCCTCCTTGACCTCCTTCGCGAGGTCGGAATTCGTCGCGAGGATGACGCGGACGTCCACCTTCACCGTGTCGCGCCCGCCGACCGGCTCGAACTCCTTGTCCTGCAGGATCCGCAGCATCTTCATCTGGAGGACGGCGGACGAGTTCGAGATCTCGTCGAGGAAGATGGAGCCCTGGTCCGCGATCTGGAACTTGCCGGGCTTGTCCGCGACGGCGCCGGTGAAGGAGCCCTTCACATGGCCGAAGAGTTCGCTCTCGAGCAGGGTGTCCGGCAGCGCGCCGCAGTTCACCTCGACGAAGGGGTTGTCCGTCCGGGTCGAGTTGTGGTGGATGGCCCGGGCGATCATCGTCTTGCCCGTGCCGGACTCGCCGGTGATGAGGACGTTGGCCTTGGTCGGCGCCACCAGGGAGATCGTGTCGTAGATCTTCTGCATCTGGTGGTCGCGGCCGATGATCGAGTCGAAGGAGTAGCGGAGGTCGAGGCGCTGCCTCAGGTCGGCGTTTTCATCGCGGAGGCGCCGGGACTCCACCGCCCTCGCGATGATGACCTTCATCTCCTCGTCGATGATGGGCTTGCAGACGTAGTCGTACGCGCCGACCTTGATCGCCTCCACCGCCTGCTCGATCGTGCCGTAGCCGGTGATGAGGATGACCTCGGTGTCGGGCTTCCGCGCCTTGACCTCGCGGAGCACCTGCATGCCGTCGACCTCGGGCATGTTGAAGTCGGTGACGACGACGTCGTAGCCCTCGTCCCGGATGAGCTCGAGCGCCTTCGTGCCGCCCTCGGCGCGGTGGACGTCGTAGCCCTCCCGCGAGAGCACCACCGAGAGGCTCTTCAGGATCAACGGATCGTCGTCAACGAGCAGAATGGAGGCCTGCTGCATCGGTCGCCTCGCTCTCTTCCTTCCGCGTGCCGAGTCCGGACGGGATGGGGAGGAACACGGTGACCGTCGTTCCCCTCCCGACCTCGCTCTCGATGTTCATGCCGCCGCCGAACCGCTCCATGATGCGGTTGACGATGGAGAGTCCCAGGCCGGTGCCCTGCCCGACCTCCTTCGTGGTGAAGAACGGCTCGTAGACGCGCGCCAGGAGCTCTTCGGGAATGCCGCAACCGTCGTCGGCGACGTCGACGAAGACCTCGCCCTTGCGGACGCCGGCCCGGATGTCGATCCGGCCGGTCTCGCCCAGGGCGTCCACCGCGTTCTTCACGAGATTCGAAAACACCTGGAACAGGCCCCGCGGTACGCGCACTTCGGGGACGGCCAGGTCGTACTCGACGGCGATGCCCGGTCGCGGCGCGGCAGCCATCACCTGGGCCACCGCGTCCCGCACCTGCCGGTCGAGCCCCTCCTCCTCGGCCTCCAGCGCGATGTTGCGGGAGAACGTGAGGAGGTCCTTCACGATGGAGGACATGCGGTTGAGACCGCGGAGGGCGTCCTCCTGGAACTCCCGTCCGTCGCTGCCCTTCGGCAGTGTTTCGAGGGTCAGCTTCACGAACCGGGTCACTCCGTCCAGCGGGTTGTTGAGCTCGTGCGCCACCCCGGCGGCGAGCTTTCCGATCATGGCCAGCCGCTCGGAGATCTCGAGCCGCTTCTCCAGTTCCCGGCTGCGCATCTTCAGCCGTCGTTCGCGGAGCGCCTGCTCGACCGTGAACTGGATCTCGTCGACGCCGATGGGCTTCGGCACGACGGAGAACACGCCCCGGCGCATCAGCTCCACGGCGTTCTCGATCGTCCCGTGGCCGGTGAGGATGATGACCACGGCCTCGGGATCCTGCTCGAGGACGCGAGCCGCGAACTCCTCCCCGCCGAGACGGGGCATCTGGAGGTCGACGAGCATCGCGTCCGGCGGGTCGGCGAGGGCCATGTCGAGCCCCTCGATTCCGTCTTCCGCTTCGCTCATGCGGTAGCCGCACCGGTCGAGAGCGGCGATGAGGAACGACCGCACACCGGCGTCGTCGTCCACGATCAGAACGTGGGGTTTCTGGTTGTCGGCCATGATATGGATGGCGCAAAGAACCTGTCGCGCCATCTGAACATCGAGACAGACGGGTGGGGGACTTGAGGTAAACCGGTGAAACCGATGGACATCGGGCCGGTTTCCCCGCTCACGGAAGGGGGAGGACGTGTTCGATACGGCGGTGACTTTCCGCAGCACGGTCGGAGATCCGGCGAGTCGGTGAGCCGGGGTGGGGGTTGACCCGCGGTCGGGCCTGGTCCAGCATGGCCACGGAAAGGCCGCGCACGCGGCGCGGCGACCGCCGAAGGGGGCGAAACGATGCTGCGCAATCACACCTGGCCGGTTCCCGCTCTTCTGGTGCTGCTGGGCCTCCTCGTGACGTTCGGCGGGGGAATCCGGGCCGAGGAGCAGGTGAACGAGACCGTCGTGCGGGGCGAAGGGATGGTCGTTCGCCTCCTCGGGAACTTCCCCGGCGACCGGAAACACGATCTCGCGGGTGTGGCGGTCACGGCCGAGTTCACCATCGAAGGAGAGACCCTGGTCGGCACCGGGGAGATCGCGAAGGGCACGTATCAGGCGAAGCCCGGCATCAAGTTCAGTGCGGATCTCGACCTGATCGACCCGTTCGTCTACGAGAAGGGCGACGTGAAGATCCGGCTTGGCGGCCAGGGCAGCGGGGTCTCCGTGACCGTGAAGAAGAGTGCCCTGAAGAAGGCGGTGCTCTCCGGGGCGGTCGAGATGGAGGTCGCGATCAGCGGGCAGGAGGGGCCGTTGACACTCGTCGGGGAGATGTCCGGCGGGACATACGAGCCGGGCCAGGGCGTTTCGCACGTGGGCAGCATCACATTGGCCGAGGACTTCGAGTACTCGAGCGGGACGGTGACGGCGACGCTGGCCTCGGGAGGTTCCCTGACGGTCGGAGTGAAGAAGAACCGGTTCAAGTACGCGTCCTTCCTGGAAGTCCAGGGCGAGGTGCAGGTGGCGCTGCTCCTCCACGGCGACCTGAAGATGACCGGACCCGTGGGAGGGAAGATCGATGGCGCGGGGATTCACATCGACGCCACCCTGACGCTGGTCCCGCCGTTCGAGTACACGAAGGACAAGGTGACCGTGCGCATGAAGTCCGGGAGCCTGGGCGTCCAGGTCAAGAGCAACAAACTGCAGAAGGCGACCGTCGAGGTGGACGCGGAGATGGACGTGGAGGTCTCGGAGGGGAGCGATCTCCTCCTCGGGGGTGAACTGGGCGGGGTCTACGAGAACGGAGGCTTCGATCTCACCGGCAACCTGGGGCTCCGCGAAGAGTTCGAGTACCACCGCCCCTCGCTCCGCGGGAGCCTCCGGTCCGGCGTGGTCGGGGTCGAGGTGAAGAAGAGCGGGTTCAAGTCCGCCTTCCTGGACGTGGAGGCGGAGGTCGACGTCACGATTCCGAAGGCGCCTTCGCTCCCGCTCGAAGGTCGGCTGAGGGGCACGTGGGCGAAGGGGGAGACGGACCTCGGCGGAGAGCTGACCCTGCGGAAGGAGTACACGGTCGTGGACGGCACGTCGAAGACCGTCCTCCACGGCGGGACGGTCGGGCTTCGACTGAAGAAGGGCAAGCTGCAGCCCCTCGAGTTCTCTGACCTCGTCTACCGCGTCGAGATCGTCGTGGAGGGATCGGGCGGCAAGGGGGAGTACGACGACGGCCGTTTCACCTTCGAATCGGAGGACCTGAAGAACCGGGGCCTGAAGGGTCTGGCGGTCGAGCCGGCGGGGCCGACGGGGCCGGTCTCCGACGAGTAGAATCGCCGGGCCTTCACCACGGCCCCGGGCGGCTCAGGTCACTTCTCCGCCTACGGCCTCCGCAGCACCCGGTACACGATCCGCGCCGCCTCGATCTCGCCGATCGTCCAGGCGTCGAAGTCCGCCTTGCGGCGGCGGAAGAACTCCTCGTTCAGGCCCGAGTGCATCAGCACGATCGAGTCCGGGTGCGCGTCGAAGAACGCGTTCAACTCGTCGTCCGTGCGCGGCGTGGCGACCGGGCGCTTCGTGTAGAAGGCGAACGCGCCGCGTTTCTTGTTGCTGCCGTAGTGGTGGATCAGCCCGAACGTCGGCTCGTCGCCGATCATCTCGAGGATCTTCGCGCACTGGGGGACGTAGGTCTTCACCGGGTTGAAGACCGGGTAGACCACGGCGAGGAAGGTCCCGAACAGCAGGACGTAGCCCACCCCGAGACGGAGCAGCGCGGCCGTGAGGTCCCCGTTCCTCCGGGCGAGATGGACGGCCGCCGCCGCGGCGAGGCCCACGATCGCCGCGATCGCGAGCGGCCACCGGGCCGCGTCGACGAGGGCCAGCATGCTCTCCCCGATCTCGTAGCCCGTGAAGAAGGAGAGGGGGGCGGTCGCGATCCCGACCAGCAGGGCCGCGATCCCCACGAGCGCCCATTGGGCCGCCGCCGCGAAGATGCGGCCGGCCCGCGCGCTCGCGCCCTGCTCGGAGAGCCACGCGCCGACGAAGACCGCCACCGCCGGGTAGGCGGGGACGAGGTACAGGCCGCGCTTCGTCTTCGCGAACGAGAGGAAGACCAGGAACGCGCCGAACCACCAGAGCGCGAACTGGAGATGGCGGTCGCTTCGCCGGGAGCGGAAGAAGCCGATCACGGCCGCCGGCAGCAGGAAGACGAACGGCAGCATGTCGAACCAGATCGTGCCGGCGTAGTGCAGGAAGGGGCGCTCGTGGCCCTTGAAGGCGTCGTGGAAGCGGCGGAAGTTCTGCTGACCGAGGTCGTGGATCATCTCGTCGAAGCCCATCGCGCGACCGACCGCGATGAACCAGGGGAGGGCGACGGCGACGGCGACGACCGTCAGCGGGACGAGTTCGAGGATGCGCCGCCACTCTCTCCGGAATCCGTGCCAGAGGACGATCGCCAGGCCGGGGAGCAGGAGGCCGAGCGGCCCCTTGGTCAGGATCGCGAGGCCCAGCATGGCGAAGCCGGCGCCGCGGTAGAGCCAGCGGCCGTTCTCCGTCACGCCGGCCGCGTAGACGAGCATCCCTCCGGCGACGAACAGGGAGAAGAGCGTGTCCGGACGGTACGCCACGGCCTGCATCCCGAACTGCGGCGAGGCGAGGAGGACGAGGCCGGCGAAGAGGCCGGCTCGCGGGCCGAACCAGCGGTTCGTCACGCAGGCCGTGAGGAGGACGAGCAGCACGCCGGCGATGGCGGACGGGAGGCGGAGGGTGAACTCCGTGATCCCGCCGAACAGGACCGACGAAGCCGACCCGGCCCAGTAGAGCATGGGCGGGTAGTCGATCCAGATCTCGCCGTGGTAGCGCGGCGCGACCCAGTCGCCGCTCGTGAACATCGCCTGGCAGACCTCCGCGACGTCCGGCTCGTCCGGGTACCAGAGGTCGCGGTTGCCGAGCCAGAGGACGTAGACCACCACCGACAGGAGAAGCAGGATGAGATAGCGGTGGCGGACGAGGGGATGGGCGGTTTCGACTTCGACGGCGACGGGAGCGCTCATGGTCGCGCGGATTGTACTGCCGGGTCAGGCCAGGTAGACGCGGTTCTTCCCTTCGGCTTTGGCGAGGTAGAGGGACTTGTCCGCCGCCTCGAGCAGATCCTCCACGGTTTCGGCGTCCGCGGGGTAGCTGGCCACGCCGCCGGAGATCGTCAGCTTCCCGGTGGGGAGGCGCTCCTCGTTCTCGAACTTCTCCTCCTCGATGCTCGCGCGGACGCGCTCCAGGAACCGGAACGCGCCGATCGAGTCGCCCTCGTGATCGGGAACGAAGCCGGCGCCCTTGTCCGTCTCCGGCAGGATCACCGCGAACTCCTCGCCGCCGTAACGGCAGGCGATGTCCGTGTTCCGGAAGGAGGCCCGGAGGATCTCGCCGATCTTCTTCAGCGCCCGGTTCCCGGCCTCGTGGCCGTTCAGATCGTTGAAGGCCTTGAAGTGGTCGAGGTCCAGGATCGCGAGCGTCAGCGGGCGCTTGTATCGCAGCGCGCGGCGGAACTCCCGGTCGAGGTAGCGGCGGAAGAAGCGCCGGTTGTAGAGGCCCGTGAGGTCGTCGATGATCGAGAGCGCCCGGAGGTGGCGCAGCCGCCGGGAGTTGTCGAGGGTCAGCCCCGCCTGCGGCGCGAGGCGGGCGAGCAGCGTCAGGTCGGCCTCGTCGAACGGGCGCCCGTCACCGCGGTCCGCGAGGTTGAGGATGCCCTGCAGGGTGTCGCCGGCCATCAGGGGCAGCGAGATGCAGGACGACGTGCGGTAGCCGCCGTCGTTCGCCAGCCCGGCCCAGGGCTCCTCGCTCACGTCCTTGACGAGGATCGGTCGCGCCTCCTCCGCGGCGCGACCGGCGATGCCGCGGCCGAGGGGGATCCTCTCCTCCACCTTCAGGTCGTCGGGAAAGCCTTCCGCCCGCTTCAGGACGAGCTGCTTCTTCTTGCGGTCGTAGAGCAGCAGCGAGGCGCGCTTCGCCCCGGTGCGGCGCATGAAGATGCCGATCAGGGCGTCCACCAGCGACTCGAAGTTCGGCACGTGGCGGTTGAGGTCCGCGATGTCCGCGATCAGGCCGGAGAGCGCCTCGCTGCCCAGGGCGGGACCGTCCGGGGACAGGCCGAGGGCGCGATCGCGGTCGCGCTCGAGCTGCACGCGCACGCGGTGGAGGAACTGCTCCGGAAAGAACGGCTCCTCGATCGTCGGCAGGCCGGAGTCGCTGAGCTCCGCCGACTCGTACTCCGGAGGGATGCGGACGAGGAGCTCCGGGTCGTCGCCGGCGTCGCGAAGGCCCTCCGTGGTCTCCCGGAGGCGTCCCTCGGCATCCCGCAGGGGGAACACGACGACGCGGGCGCGGACGTGCGCCAGGGTGACGATCGCCTGGAGACAGTCGGGACACGTTTCGACCGCGAGGCCGCCCTCGACGAGGGCTTCGGCCTCGCCGGCGAGACCCTCGCCGACCAGCAGCACGTCGATCGGGCGCGGTCCGATCATGTCACCTCGTCCTCCACGGGCTCCGCCTTGCCGTGGCGGACGATCCGCTCCCGCTCGATCTCCAGGAAGACCTCGGTGGGGAGGGGGCCGAAGTGCGTGCCCTTGTCGTTCTCGATGATCGAGAGCGCCTTCTCCCGCGACATCGCACCGCGGTAGGAGCGGTCCGAGGTGAGGGCGTCGAACGCGTCCACGATCGTCACGATCTGCGCGTGGAGAGGGATCTCCTCCCCGGCCAGCCCGTCCGGATAACCGCCGCCGTCCCAGTGCTCGTGGTGGTGCCGGATGATCGGTTTCGCCAGCTTCAGCTTCCCGTGGGGCTGCACGATCCGGTCGCCGATGACCGGGTGCGACCGCATCTCGTCCATCTCCTCGTCCGTCAGGCGGCCGGGCTTCTTGAGGATGTCGTCCGGGATGCCGACCTTGCCGATGTCGTGGAGGCGCGCCCCGGTCTCCAGGATCTCCTGTTCGAAGGGCGAGAGGTTCAGCGCCTTCGCGACGACCCGGGCCTTCATCATCACCCGCTCGGAGTGCCGGCGCAGGTAGAGGTCCCGCGCCTCCATCGACTCCACGAGCATGGCCAGGATCTCGATGTAGGTCTGCTCGTTCTCCTTGAAGAGACGCACGTTGTCGAGCGCCACGGCCAGGTCCATCCCGATCAGGCCGAGGAGGTCCCGCTCCGCGTCGCCGAGGGCCTCCCGCGTGGTTTCGCGACTGACCATCAGGACGCCGAGCACGCTCTCCTTGCTCACCACGGGAACGGCGAGGAGGGAACCGGAGCCGAAGGTGGCGAGTTCCTCCGGCGAGAGCCGGGGGTCGCGCGAAGCGTCGGGTACGAGCACGGGCCGGCGGTCGAGGAGCGCGTGGCCGGCGATCCCGTCCGAGTGGGGGATCCTGTCCCCGTCGGTGAGGCCGCCGGCGAGACCGCGGACGCCGCGGCCGGTGAACTCGGTGCCCGCTCCCTCGAGCATGAGCGCGGCGGCGGCGGAAACGCCGACCTTGTCGCGGATGAGCTGGGTGGCGAGGGTGAGAAGCTCCGTCTCGTCGAAAACCGTGGCGATCATCTGGCTGATCTCGTGGATGACCTCCATCTCGCCCAGGCGCTGTTTCAGCTCCCGGTTGGCGGAATCGAGGCCGTCCTCGGCGCCCTTCAGCCGGACGGTCAGCCGCCGCCGGTGCTGTGTCAACTGCTGGTTCGCGACCTTCAACTCGACCATCAGGCGCCGGTTCTCGGCCGCCAGGGCCCGGTTCTCGAGGATGCGCCCGACGACGCCCTTGAGCTCGGCGATGGAGAACGGCTTCGTGATGTAGTCCGAGACGCCCTCACGCAGCGCCTGGACGGCGGTCTCCATGGAGGCGTAGCCCGTGATGAGGACGACGGGCAGGTCCGAGTCGAGGGAGCGCGCGCGGCGGGAGAGCTCGAGGCCGTCCATGCCCGGCATCTGGATGTCACTGATCAGGAGGTCCGGCTTCCGGCGGAGCATCTCCTTCAGCGCGGAGCCGCCGTCGTTCACGGTGGTGACGTCGTAGCCCTCCCGCTCCAGGAGCTTCTTCAGGAGCGAGCAGATCTTCACCTCGTCGTCGGCCACGAGGATGCGCGGTACGTCGTCCATCCAACCCGCCTTTCGTCCCCTCTCGCCTGCTTCGTCAGGGGTCAACGTGCGTCGGCGCGGCGGTCCACGGGGAGCGCGACCATGACCGTCGCGGCCTCGTCCGCGCGGCTCGTCACCTCGACCGTGCCGCCGTGGGACAGGATGATACTCTTCGCCGCGGCGGCGCGCAGACCTACGTGTCCACATATCGGCCCGCGGAACGGCTCGAAGAAGTCTCTTTTCTCCTCCGCCGTCGGGATGAGGTCGGGCGCGTGGAACGAGATCGTGACGTGAGCGACCCCTTCGAGGCCCGTGCTCACGGTCAGGTGGCCGTCCGGGCCGCGGGCATCCGCCATCGCGGCGAGGTTCGCGAACGCGGTGCGCAGTCGCGCGGCGTCGCCCCGGATCTTCGGCAGGTCGTCATCGAGGTCCCGGCGGAACCTCTCGCGACCCCGGCCCCGTCGGGAGACGACCTCCTTGAGGATCTGATTCACATCCGCGATGTCCCACGTGAGCCGGTTCCGCTCGGCGTAGTCCTCGATCTCCGAGGCGATGGGCCCGATCCGCCCGAGCTCCTCTCGGATTTCGGAAGGATCGAGGTCCTCCTGGTCGAGCTGGAGTTCGATGATCTGGAGCGGGTTGCCGATGAGGTGGCCGAGGCGGGCGGCGAGTTCCTCCAGGAACTCCGGCCCCGGCGCGCCCTCTTCCGGCGCGGGGCCCTGGCGATCGAGACCGCGGCGGACGAGATCCACGAGTTCACGGAGATAGAACGGCTCCAGAACGTACGCGTCAGCGCCCAGCGCGAGCGCCCGGACCGCCGATTCCCTCCGGCGCGGAGGGAAGGCGAGGAGGATGTGGACGTCGGGCCGGATCTCGCGGAACAGCGGGAT
>JBDLIY010000128.1:0-9415 GCA_039714635.1 Planctomycetota bacterium | reverse complement strand
ACGCCATCCGTGATCAGGATGAAGAACGCCGGCCGGACGAAGATGACCGCGTGAACGACGAGGAAGACCGCGAAGGACCGGAACGCGGAGCGACCGTGTTCGCAGAAGACCTGGTTGACCTGGTCCTCCATCCGCCGCGTGCGGTTCCGCAGCCGGGCGAAGAACCGCGACTTCGGCCGAACCAGCGAGACGAGCGCCACGAGGCGCGTCAGCGGATGCCGCTGGCGGACGAGGGACAGCCACAGGGCGATGCACACGACCAGCAGGACCGTGCCCAGGACGGAGAGCACGAGGCCGACGGGCAGGTACTGCGAGCTGAAGATCTCGTCGCGGAAGATGACGAGGGCGACGATCGTCGCCGTGGTGAAGAAGAGGAAGAAGCTGATCGCCTCCATGTACTTCGCGAGAACGACCGTCCCCGCGAGACCGGTGTAGGAGAGGCCCGTCTTCCGGCCGACGTAGACGACCTTCGCCGGCTCCCCGCCCAGGTAGGCCGACGGCGTGATCACGTTGACCGCGTAGCCGACGAGGTTGGCCTCGAACAGGGTCCTCGCCCCCACGCGATGCCCGACCGGACGGTTGAGGATCCCCCAGGCCACGGTCTGCAGCGTCACGACGACGACCTGGATCGCGCCGAGGGCCAGAAAGGCGGTGAGGCCGGCCCGCTCCAGCCCCTCCAGCGTCTCGTTGAATCCCACCACCGCGACCACCGCGATGAGGATCGCGATGGAGAGCAGAATCAGCAGGACCGTCCGGACGGGGCCGGACAGGCGCGGGCTACCCCCCGCTGACGAGTTCCGGCTGTCGTTCGACGTCGGATTCATCCCGGGCATGGTAGCGCAAGAACGACTCCATTCCCTCACGCGAGAGGTACCGTTCGAGAAGTCGGAGGTCCGTGCGACGGAGGTCGACGAGGACGAGGCCGTCCAGCGCGTGGCCGAACGCGGGGTCCACGTTGAACCCGAGGAGCCTCGCGCCGAGGCGGAGATACTGCTTGAGGAGGATGGGGATTCCCTTCCCGTCGTCCTCGATTTCCGAGATCAGGTTCGACACGTCCTTCACGTCCCGGATCACGGAGCTGAAGGCGCGCGGATCCCAGTGGCAGGCGTCGCGCGGCTTGAGGGGCGTGCGCGGGCGGACGAGCCGGGACAGCTCCGACCAGTAGCCGTGCTCGCGCAGGAAGGCGACGAGGATCTCCCGCGAGGTGGACCGGTAGTCGTTGTTGATGCTCACCGGTCCGAAGAGCGTCGCGTAGCGGGGATACCGCGCCACGAAGTGGCCGATCCCCAACCACAGGAGATGCAGCGGCACGTAGGAGCGCTGGTACTCCGGCCGCACGAAGGAGCGGCCGACCTCGAGGGCCGGACCGACCTTCTCGAGGAGCCGCCGGGAGATCCGGAACAGCGTGCTGGTGTAGAGCCCGCGGACGCCTTCCTTCTCGAGGAGCACGTCCGTCTGGCCGAGCCGGTAGGCGCCCACGATCTCGAACGACTCCGGGTGGTAGATGAAGAGGTGGAGATACGCCTGGTCGAACCGGCTGAGGTCGACGGAGAGTCCCGTCCCCTCGTGCACCTCGCGGAAGGTCACCTCCCGCAGGCGGCCGATCTCCCGCAGGGTCCGCGGAATCTCGCCGGCCCGGGCCCAGTAGACGTCCATCCCGCCGGCGGACTGCAGCCTGCGGTCGACCGGGAGCGCCTCGACCTCGTGACGGATCTCCTCCGCCGGCACCGGATCGATGATCGGCGCGGACGGAGGGGCGGCGTCGTTCTCCCGCGGGACGGTCCGGTCCGCCAGCGCCAGCGTGCGGAGGCGGAGATACGAGGCCTGGTGGTCACGCCCGGAGATGCTCTCCAGCCGCTCGGGCGGGATCGGGTTGCCGATCCGGGGCCGGATCGTCCGCCCCTCCTTGTTCACGAGCTCCCGGATCCGGAGGGCAGTGCGGATCCGCGGGTGGAGCAGGCCAAGGAGATGGAAGACGCGGCTGTTCGCGCCCTCGAACCAGACCGGCACCGTCGTCGCGCCGGAGCGACGGATGAGCTTCACCACGGTGTCGCTCCAGGGTCCTTCCGTGACGCGCCGGCGCCGGAGCGTCAGGCGCGCGACCTCGCCCGCGGGGAAGATCCCCATCATGCCGCCGTCCCGGACCCAGCGGATGCTCTGCCGGATCGGGTTGAGATTCACGCGTTCGGAACCCGCTCCGTCGTAGGGGTCGACCAGGATGAGATCGTCCCGCAGCTCCGGAAACGCGGCGAGGAGCCGGTTTCCGAGGATCCGACCATCGTCCCGGCGGCGCCGCATCAGCTGAAGCAGGACGAGCCCCTCGATCATGCCGAAGGGATGGTTGGCCACGAGAACGACCGGGCCGGTCCCGGGGATCCGCTCGATCTGGGCTTCGTCGAATTCCGTCTCGACGCGGAGCGCGGACAGGGCCCGATCGACGAACGGCCGGTCATCCCCGTCGCCGGTGGCGACCCGGTACTTCTGGCGGAGGCAGGAGAGCGCGAGCGGGCGCTCCACCAGCCGGAGGAGCCTCCGGACGACGGCCCGGAGACCCGTCGGGCGACCGGCCCCGAAGAAGTCCAGAGGGTTCTGTTCCATGTCGACCCGCCGCGCTCCATGGACGGGAGCGCGAACCAAGGCTAGCACGCATGGAACCGGAGCAGGACCGGCAACCTGTCAAGGCTGCGCGGAATCTCGGCCGGGACTAGTCGTCCCTCATCCAGCTGCCCTTCCCGAGCTGCACGCGGATCTGCCCCAGCTGCCCGGCGTGGTAGGACTCGTGCATGCACAGGAACTGGAGCGCGCCGAGCCGTGTCGCCGGCTGGTTCGCGAACCCGGTTTCGATCGGCTCGTCGAGAGTCCCCGGGTCCATGGCCTCCAGCTGCGCCGTGAACGACTTGCCGAACGCGCGGAACTCCTTTCCGAGCGCGCGGCCCTCCATCGCGACGGGCACGTCGTCCGGGCTCGACCCGCGGGCGAAGTGCTCGTCGAAGTCGGACGGCTCGACCTCGAACCCGAGGAGGCGGGCGAGGATGCGGCGGTAGGTGTGGATGTGACCGAGGATCCAGATTGCCGGGTTCGCGCCGCCCGGGCGCGACCACCAGTCGTCGACGGTGAACCCGCGCACGGCCGCCGACACGATCTGCTGATTGATGCCGAAGATGCCGATCTGGCGGATCATGACGGGCCTCCTCCTTCTTCAGGGCCTGACCGTCGGCCCGGCCGGCCGGGCTAGCCCTTCGGGTGGCCCTGCAGCAGGCTCGCGCGGACATCGGCGATGGGGCCGCACCAGTCGCGCGCCGGGATGTAGATGAAGCGGTAGCTTCCGCCGGGGATGCCCTGCGCTTCCATGACCCGCCGGCTCATGACGCGGTAGCCGCAGGTCTCGTTGACGCAGAACCACGCCTCCGGCGCGTCCCAGTCGTTGAACGGGCTCTCGCCCAGGTCGACGACGGCGAGCTCCTCATCGCAGTAGGGGCAGCGGCGCGTGTCCTTCACGGCCGCCTTGCGGGCGGCCAACTCTTCCGGGGTCATCTCGCTGATGTCTTCGGTCATGGCTCGGGAATCGTATCCGGGGGGACGGTGAGCTTGGCTCAATTTCGGGGATCCCGGCCACCGAAGTGCGGATTCCGAATCCGCACATGAAAACCGCAACCCCTGTTCAGACCACAGGTTCCGCGCTCAGATGCCTGTGAGTACCATCAGCCTTCGGCCTTCGCCTCCAGCTCGTCCAGCTTGCCGGCGTCCGTCGCGGCGATGTCGATCAGCGCGCTCGGCAGCTGGCTCTGCTCGCACATCGTGCGGATCTCGGCCTCGACGTCGGAGAACTCGAGGATCTCGCGGATCGACTCGATGTGCTCGAGCATCTCGTCGGCCGGGATGTCGTCGAGCGACGGGCCCGCCGCCTCGGCGGCCTTGCGCGCGGCCTCCTCCTCGGCGAGACGCTTCTGCTCGGCCAGCTCGGCCTCCATCGCCTGGCGGACCGTCTCGACCGTGCCGGCGTCGATGCCGCCGATCGAAACGATCAGGTCGTCCGCGACGTTCTCGCCGAAGAGGGCCTTGACCCGGTCCTCCTCCGACTTGTCGCCGAGCCCCTCGACCAGGGCCTCGACGCGCGCGACCTCGGCCCGCTCCGCGTCGACCGCGGCCTTGACCTCGTCGTACCTGGCCTGGTCGATGCCGAGGGCCTCGATCACGACCGCAGGGTCGACCTCGGCCTCGTAGAGGTAACGCACGCCCAGGTCGCCCTCGAGCGTCTTCGCGTGGGCGATGAGGAGATCGAGCCGGGTCGCCTCGACGATGGCCTTCACGTCGGGACGGCGGTCGACGTCCTTCAGGGCCGCCCAGGTCCCCCCGACGGTCGCGATCACGTTCGTCGTGGCGAGGGAGGTGTTCTCGACGTCATCGAGCGCGAGGGCGCCGACGGTCGCGTCGAAGTCCTGCATGAAGGAGTGGCCGACCTCGCAGCGGGCCTCGACGGCCCACCGGAGCTGGAGCATGTGGCCACCGTGCTTCGTGACGTTCTCTCCGGCGCCGTCGAGTTCGCCGGCGACGCGCTGGATCGTCGCCTCCCGCGAGTCGCCGGAGAGGTCTCCATCGGAGAGCCCGTGGATCTTCCTCTCGATCGACAGCCAGAGAGGCTCGGTGGTCTGCGTCATGCTTCCATCTCCTGACAAGAGGCGAGAATCAGAGGAACGCAACCGGCGGCGAATGTGGGATACCGCGTGGCAAATCCGGTTGTCAAACTCCTCCCGACCGGCTCCTACTCGACGGGTTTCAGCCGCGCGAGGTCGACCCGCCAGATCGCGCGTCCTTCGCACGCCACGCGGATCGTCTTCCCGTCGTCCCAGCACACCGCCTCGGACTGGGTCCGAATGATGTTCAGGGGGATCGAAACGCGCCGGGCGGAGCCCGAGAGCCAGTGATCGCCGGACTTCGGCCGATCGAACACCCAGAGGGCGTTCACGCAGACGACCGCGAGCTTCGAGCCATCCGGCGAGACGTCCGCGGCCAGCGGCCACACCATGTCCTTGCGGGACTGGACGAGGGTGAGGACGTTCTCCTCGCCGAGCTTTCGGGTGTCCAGGCGGTAGAGCTTCGTCCCCGGCATCGGCGTCCTCATCTGGCCGGCCGGGCGGTGCTTGGTCAGGAAGTAGAGCTTCCCGTCGGCGACGAACAGGCTCTCGCAATCGAAGTCCCACGCTTCCGCCGGGTACTTCTTCTGATCCGGGTAGGCGATCGGAATCCAGGCCAGGTGGCGCATGCGCTCGGTCGCCCGCGGATTCGGCTCCTTGAGGACGTAGACCCCGAGGTCGCGCCGGGCGTTGCCGTTGTTGCCCATGTCGGCGACGTAGAGCGTGTCGCCGTCGATCGCCATGTCCTCCCAGTCGAGGTTGGCCGCGACAAGGAGTTCCATCCCGGGCCAGGGCGTCCTGCCGTCACCCTTCTCGCTCGGGCCGACGGAGAACCGGCGGGCCTGCCAGGGCGGCAGGATCGCCTTGCCCTTTCCGTCGATCGCGAAGAGGAACGGGCCGCCGCCGCTGTCGTTCAGGACCCAGTAGACGTCTTCGTACGTCCGCGACTTCACGATGCCGCTGGTCTCGTCGATCGGCGGGTGGTCGATCGTCCCGGCGGAAACGAAGACGGGGCCGGGCTTCGGCGTGGGAGCGGACTCCTGCGCCGGGACCGGGAGCACGACGAGAAACAGGCAGAGGGGCAGAGTCAGCAGGGCGAGTTTCATGGTGTGGCTCCCTGGGTAGATCCGTGGGGTCTGACCCTAAGTCTTCACGAGTTCGTGCCAGGTCAGCAGCTTGTCCTCGATTCCTTCGCCGAGGGCGAGCTCGGGCCAGCCATCGGTGCGGCCGTCGTACGCGGCCACCTGGCGGAACGGGCTCGCGGCGATCAACGCGCTCCACGACGCCCAGTCCCACAGCCGGATCCGCTGGTCGCGCTCGTAGACCTTCCCCTCGTCGGGACCGTCCAGCATCTCGAACCGCGCCGTCTGGATCTCGACGCGCTGCTTCGTGTCGTACTCCTTGCCCGACCACTTGACGCCGATCCGGCCCTGTTCGTGATCGACTTCCCACTCGCCGACCTCGGGCTCGTCCGTGCCGGTGAAGCCCGCCAGCCAGTGCAGATCCACCTGCACGAGGTACTTCCCGCCGGACCGGAGGTGACGCGCCACGCAGGCGAGATGCCGCTGGACGTGCTCCTCGCTGAGCAGGTAGGCGAAACTGTTGATCGGGCAGATCGCGCCGTCGAACGTGCCACCGAGGTCGAAGTCGCGGACGTCGCTGCGGAACGTGCGGGGAGACGGCAGGCCGGCCGTCACCATCCGGGCTTCGGCGCGGACGAGCATCTCCTCGGAGATGTCGACGCCGAACATCGTGACGCCGCGCCGCGAAAAGCTCGGGAACATCCGGCCGCTGCCGCAGAACGGCTCGAGGACCGTCTCGATGCCCTCGCCGAGCCTCTCGATCAGCCAGTCGACCTCGTCCTCGATGTCCCAGTCGAACGTCGCGTCGTAGAGCCACGCCAGGTCGTCGTACAGCTCGTTGTTCCCTTCTTCCATCGCGAGAAGCATACTCGATTTCATGAGCTTTCACATGACCCCGGACGAGTTCCGGCGCCACGGCCGCGACGTGGTGGACTGGATCGCGTCCTACATGGAACGGGTCGAGGAGCTGCCCGTGGGCTCCCGCGCCGCCCCCGGTGAGATCCGCGCGAAGCTTCCGGCCGCCCCGCCGGAGCACGGCGAACCGTTCGAGAACCTCCTCGCCGACATGGACGACGTCGTCCTCCCGGGCATCACCCACTGGCAATCCCCGAACTGGTTCGGCTACTTTCCGGCGAACGCGTCCGGCCCCGCGATTCTCGGTGACCTGCTGGCCTCCGGCCTCGGCGTCCAGGGCATGCTCTGGCAGACGAGCCCCGCCTGCACCGAGGTCGAGACGCACGTGATGGACTGGCTGGCCGGGATGCTCGACCTGCCGGAAGCGTTCCTGTCCACCGGACCGGGCGGCGGTGTCATCCAGGACACCGCCTCGAGTTCGGCGCTGTGCGCGCTGCTCGCGGCGCGGGAGCGGGCGACGGGCTTCGCGACGGACCGGGACGGCGCGGACGGCAGCCTGACCGCGTACACGTCGTCCCACGCCCACTCGTCCATCGAGAAGGCGGTCCGGATCGCGGGCCTCGGCGCGGCGAACCTTCGGCTGGTCGACGTCGACGCGACGTACGCGATGGACCCGGCCGACCTGGCGCGGCGGATCGAAGCCGACGTCGCGGCCGGGAAGAAGCCGTGCTTCGTCTCGGCCACGGTGGGCACGACGTCGTCGAACGCTCTTGATCCGTTGCGGACGATCGGCGAGGTCGCGCGGCAGCACGGGCTCTGGTTCCACGTCGACGCGGCGATGAGCGGCACGGCGGCGTTGTGCCCGGAGTTCCGCGGGATGCACGACGGCCTGGAGTTCGCGGACAGCTACTGCATGAACCCGCACAAGTGGATGTTCGTAAACTTCGACTGCGACGCCTTCTGGGTGGCGGACCGGGCCCAGCTGATCCGAACGCTCTCGGTGCTGCCCGAGTACCTCCGGAACCGCGCGACGGAGTCCGGCGCGGTGATCGACTATCGCGACTGGCACATCCCGCTGGGCCGGCGCTTCCGCGCGCTGAAGCTGTGGTTCGTGATCCGGCATTACGGCGTCGAGGGGCTGCGGCACCACGTCCGCGAGCACGTCGCGATCGCCCGGGAGTTCGCGTCGTGGGTCGAGGCCGACCCGGACTTCGAGCTCGCGGCACCGGCGCCGCTGAACCTGGTCTGCTTCCGCCACGTCGGCGGCGACGGGGTGAACCAGCGGATCATGGACACGGTGAACGACTCCGGTCGGATGTACCTGACCCACACGAAGCTCGACGGGAATCTCGTCCTGCGGATGTCGATCGGGCAGACGCACACGAAGCGGCGGCACGTCGAGGCGGCGTGGGAGGCGATCCGGGCGGCGGCGCGGTCTACGGCGTAGTCAGCGACCGCCCGTTCGCCTCCGGCCCGAGCTCGAGGAGCCACGGCCCGGCGCTCTCCGCCCACTGCTCCGGCGTGCGGGAGTGGGCGGCCGCCTCGCCGAAGCAGGACTGCAGCATCTCCGTGTTCACCGTGCCCGGACTGACCGCGGCCACCGCGAGGCCGGCGGGGATCTCGTCGGCCAGCGCCGAACTCAGACCCTCGATCGCATACTTCGTCGCGCAGTAGGGCGCCACGTCGGGCGAGGTCGAGCGGCCCCAGCCGGAGCTGACGTTCACGATCACGCCGCTTTTCCGGTCCGCCATCGCCGGCAGGAAGTGGCGGATCACGTGGAAGACGCCCTTCACGTTCACGTCGACGACGCGGGAGAACTCCTCCGGCGGAACCTCCCACAACGGCCGGCTCTCGTTGATGAGCGCGGCGTTGTTGAGCAGGAGATCGGGCGGGCCCATCCGCGCGAGAACGCGCGCCGCCCACTCCCTCACCGCGGCGTCGTCGGTGACGTCGCAGACCGCGAAGTCGTGCGGCGACCCGAGCTCGGCGGCGAGAGTCGCGATCTTCTCCGCATTCCGGCCGCAGCCGGCGACGACGCGCCCCTCTCTCGCCAGCCAGTCGGCCAGCGCCCGGCCGATCCCGCTCGTCACTCCCGTGATCACGACAGTCTTCGACATGGGCGAAGAGGATACCCGGCGCGGGGTCGATCTCCGGCAGACCTCGGAGTAGGATCCCGGTCTGCTCGTAAGGAGAATCGCGATGCCCAGATCCTGCGTCTTCCTTCTGGCCGCCCTGTTCCTGGTCGCGGCCGGCGACCCCGCGCCGGTCGGCGAAATCGTCGAGAAGGACGGCCTGAAGATCATCCCCGCCGCCACCGACGAGATCCGCGACGCGATCGCGCTGCCAGTGTGGAAGGGGAAGGTCGAGAAGCCGGCGGAGGAGAGCTTCGTCGAACTCCTCGTGACCGGCGAGGGGAAGAGCTGGGTCGAGGGGAAGACCGTCGACCTGAAGCAGCTGACGGAGCGCCTGGTCGCGCACGCCGAGCCGCGGCGGATGACGGACCATCCCTGCCAGCCCTCGCTCGTGCCCCTGCTCGTCCGCGCCGCGAAGGACCTCGAGTGGACCGCCGTCCGGCAGGCGATCCGGTGCGCCCGGCACATGGACGTCCGCATGTGGCGGGTCTGGTTCGCGATGGTGACGGCCGACGGCAAGCCCGTCGCCGTGCCGGTCTTCCTGCCGATCGACCCCCGGACGCCCGGGACCGAGCGGCCGACCGTTCGCCTCCGGCTCGACCACCCGCGCGGTTCCGACAAGACGCGCGTCCTCGTCGACGACGCGGAGACGGGCCGGGGCTACATGGGCTTCGCGATGGCCGAAGACCGGCTCGCGAAGCGGCTCGCCGCG
>JBDLIY010000127.1:0-9428 GCA_039714635.1 Planctomycetota bacterium | reverse complement strand
CGAGTTTCCCGTTCTCCTCGAACACGAGGCGCCCTGCCTGCAGGCCTATCGTCCGGAGACCGCTATCGCGGAAAAGCTGCATGTGCTCGTCGACCTGGGCATGGCGAACAGCCGCATGAAGGACTTCTTCGACCTGCGTTTCCTGGCCAGGAACTTCGACTTCGGCGGCGAGGATCTGACGCGGGCCATCGTCGCCACGTTCGACCGGCGGGCTACTCCCGTCCCGAGGTCGTGCCCGACGGCTCTGAGTCCCGAGTTCGCCGCCGACGAACTCAAGGCGACGCAGTGGCGGGCGTTCCTTCGCCGGTCCCGGCTTCTTCCGCAGGAGTGTTCGCTCGGGGAGACCGTGGCCGCCGCCCGGGAGCTCCTCCTCCCGCTACTGACCGCTCTTGCTGACGGCCGGGCATTTGAGGAAACCTGGCTGGCGGGTGGGCCGTGGCGTGAGGACCGACGTCCCCTCAGTCGTCCGGATTGCTGAAGGCGGGGCGGAAGCCGATGTGATTGACCGCGTACCTCCGGTCCCGGGACGACCGCCAGTCCGACATGCAGAGCTGATCCGGCCACAGCCAGTCTCCGCCCCGGAAGGTGCGCCGTGCGTAGCCGCAGGCTACCTCTTCACCCCTGAGTTCCGCCTCGATCGCGTCTTCCCCGTACGACTTTCCCCCTTCGCACCACTCCGCCACGTTTCCGTGCATGTCGAAGAGACCCCAGGGATTCGCGTCGCGAGTCGCCACGGCGTGGGCGCGGCCCTCGGAGTTCGTCTCGCACCATGCGTAGCGGGGGAGGTCGCGGACGCTGTTTCCGAAGCTGAACTTCGTGGTGGATCCGGCCCGGCAGGCGTACTCCCACTCTGAGCTGTTCGGCAGGCGGATCGGCAGGCCCGACCGCTCGGCAATCGTCTCGCAGAACCGTCGCGCCTCCTCCCAGCTGACCCCGACGACGGGGGAGTTGTCCTCCATCGAATCCTCCATGCGCTCGTGGTGGGGGTCGACGGTCTCGTAGCACAGATTCGTGATCTCCGTCCTGGCGATCCAGAACCTGCGCGGAAACTCAAACCACCGGGGCCACGGGGCCGGCGAAGAGGGAGCGGGGCCGAGACCCAGCCAGGCCTTGAGCCTTTCCCTGAGGGGCGGCCTGGCGGCCGGGCCAATGACCCGCATCGATACGTACCCGGGCGAAAGCTCCACGAACTCGATCCCCTCGATGACGCGCGTCCGCCCGGTCGGCCCGCCGGTCGGGGGGAAGCCGTACTTCAGGATCAGGCGGGGCGGGGGCCAGTCGGCGACCTTCCAGACGATGACGGTGATGCCGACGAGGAGGAGCAGGACGACGAGGGAGATGACGAGACGCCGCTTCCGCATCCCCGGATTGTAGCGCCGGAGCGGGCCGCGTGCAGGGCGCCCGGGAAACCGGGTTCACCAGCGGGCGAACTCCTCGTCGGAGATGCCCTCGTTCACCTTGATGCGCTCCAGCGGGATCTTCTCCATGCCGCCCAGGGGGTCGATCTGGTCGACCTGCTTCGGCAACAGGATCCCCTTCACCTTCGCATACGTGTATTTCGCGATGAGTCGCGACCCGGTCCGGTTGGTGTTCAGCATCGTCACGACGTGCTTCCCCTCGACCTTCGACCACGTAAACGACGACGACCGCTCGATCTCGTACGTCCCCTCCATCGGGTCCTCGGGGTCGACCTCCGGGAAGAACCAGGAGACGCGGTCCGGCAGGCCGGCGGCATTCAGCGCGACGACGATCCGAGTGTGCGTCGGCGGCTTCGTGAGCCCCTTCTTCACCTTCATCCGGACCTCGCGCTTCTCCGCATTCCAGTCGAGGTCCATGTCCGCGGCCAGGTCCGCGAAGGGCCTGCGCAACACCGGGTCGGTGATGAGTCGGAACGGCCGCAGGATCCCGGTCACGAGCAACCGCCGGCGCCGCCTGTCGGCGACGTTCTTCACCGTCTTCTTCGACCGGGCGGGGAGCTTCTTCGTCGCGGCGCGGTAGAGCCACAGGCCGCGGAGCTTCCCCTGGAGGGTGACGACCTCGAACTCGAGAGAGAGGTCCTTCAGGCCGTCCGCGAGGGGCCGGAAGGCGAGGCGGTCCGCCGCCGCGAGCATCGACCTCGCCTTCTTCGCAGAGTCCGATTCCTTCGGAGGCTTCTTCGCCGGCTCCTCCGCCACCGCCGCCGCCGCGAGGGCGACCACGGCGAGGAGGAGCAGGGCCGTTTTCACTCGTCCTCTTCCTTCTCGAGGACGAAGTTCTTCACGTGCTCGGTCTGGGGGCCGGTCTCGAAGTCGGCTTCGCCCGGCAGGTAACCGTCCTTCTCCACTTCGAGCCAGACGTCGCCGGCGGGAAGGTGGTCCCAGCGGTAGCGGCCCTGGCCGTCCGTGAAGAGCGTCGCCGCGAGGTCCTCGGCTTCGGCGTCGTCACCCATCACCTCGAGGTAGACCTTCGCGCCGGAGATCGGCCGGCCGGCTTCGTCCCGGACCTGGCCGCGTACGATCCGGGCGGTCGGGAGCACCACGCGGATCGTCTCCGATTCGTAGGGGTCGTCCGGCGTGACGACGCCGACGGCGTAGCCTTCCTTCATCACGTAGACGAGGGCCCGCATCCCGTCGAAGTCGAAGGCGAAGCGGAACTGGCCGTCCCGGTCCGTCTTCCCGACGGTCCGGCTGATCTTCTCGTGCCACTCCTCGTCCGGGTCGGAGGTCATGATGGTCGCGCCGGGGATCGGGATGTCGCTCTCGTCCACGACGACGAGCGTGGAGTAGACCGCGCGCTCCAGGTAGAGGTCGTAGTCCGTGTCCTTCTGGACGCGGACCGGCTCCTCGCCGGAGGTGATGAAATCGGGGGCGACGCCGTTCAGGAAGTACCGGCCCGGCGGCAGACCGGTGAAGACGACCATGCCGTTCTCGTCGGACTTGCCGATCACGTAGCCGTCGTCGGCGATCCGCAGCGCGGCGACGGTGGCGGCGGGGATCGGAGGTTCGTCGTTCTCGTCGTCGATGTCGCGGACGGTGATCGTGAGCGTGTAGCCCTTCGTCAGCTGGACCTCCAGCTCCTTCTCGACGCCGGCCTGCAGCCGGACCTTCCGGAGGATCTCCCCCGCGTACTCGGGGTGCGTGACGTCGACGCTCACGTTGCCGGCGGGCAGGCCCTCGAGGCGGAACGTGCCGTTTCCCTTCGTGACGATGCTGCGGTCCACGCCCGCGGAACGGACGCGCACGGTGGCGCCCTCGATGGGGCGGCTGTCGTCGCGGAACCGGACGAGACCGAACAGTTCCGCGGTTTCGGCGAGCTTGAGGGTCACCGGCTTGCCGCCCCGGGTGAGGATCTCGCCGGAGTGTCGCCGGTCCATCCGGGCCGTCAGGCGATGCCGCCCGTAGTAGGGCTTCGTGAAGCGGAACTCGCCGTTGTCCCGGGTGGTCTCCACGGCGATGGCTTCGTCCGGGATCGCCGCGCGGATGGGCCGGGAACCGAGGGGATACAGCGTCTTCGTATCTTCCGGGAACCGCTGGTACAGCTCGCCGATGGCCGCGCGGGACTCCTCCTGGTCCGGGTCGAGGCGCACGGGCGGGAGGGGCGGCTTCTCTCCGTAGAGGAAGACGGTCGCGCCGGCGACGGGTCGGTCGTTCTCGTCCACGACGACGCCGGAGAAGATGGATCCGGCGCGGGCGGGTACCACCTTCGGGCCCTTCCCGTCGTCCTTCGTCGGCACGACGTCCGGGCGGACGTCCGGCGGGGGTTCGGGCTCCTCCGGGCGCTCGCCCGGCTTCTGGGGCGCGTCCGCGGGATCGAGCGCGAAGCTGTAGAGGATCAGCCCCACGGCGCCGACGACGGCGACGAGCAGGAGGAGAGGCAAGAGCGAAGAACTGGATCCTTCGGCCATCGGTCAACGACTCCCTGCGTAATCAGTCTCTACGTTTGAGGGGCACGGTCAGCACGTTCGTTCGGAGCCCCTTCAGCGGTCCGACGGTTCGACGATCCTGCTCGTAGCCTTCGGCCACGATTTCCACACCGTACATCTCCTCCTCGCGGGCCGGGAAGCCGTACTCGCCCTTGGGCGAGTGGATCGATGCCTCCTGCGACAGGACGGGGCGGCCGTCCGCCGCTTTCGGTCCGGAGAGATTGACGATCACGATGGTGAAACGCGGAATCGCCTTTCCGGTTTCGAAGTCCCGGACCCGGATGAGGACTTTCGCGGCCCGGTCGAAGACCAGTTCCAGGTCCTCCGTGCCGGCTTCGACGCCGGAGGCTCCGGGCGTCACGGGGGCCAGGCCGAGCGTCACCGCGCTCACCTCCCAGGTCCCGTCGGCCAGTCCCGTCACGCGGAACCGGCCCTCGTCGTCCACCCGGACGGACCCGCCTCCGGACGCGATGGTGCGCCGGCCGAACAGGCGGTACTCCTTCAGGGCCGGGTCGCGGAAGACGCGGACGAGCGCCTTCGTCACCGGCCCCTTTCCATCGGAGAGGACGACGCGGCCGGCGATCGTCTTCCCGCGGATCAGCGCGAGGTCCGCGAGACGTGCCGTCTCTCCCGCGGCCACGGCCACGTCCTGGACGAGCCCCGTGAGGAAACCCTCCGCCTTCACGCCGATGTCGAGCTTCCCGACGGGGAGCCCCTCGAGCCGGAAGGTGCCGTCGGGGAGCGTGGTCGTGTGGATCACCTCCACGATCTCCCGGACCCCCGGCACTTCCGTTCCGATCGCGTAGACGAGCGCCTCCGCCATCGGGGCGCCGTTCCCGTCGGCGACCAGGCCCGAGACGGCGCCGGCCGGTTCCAGGATCAGGAGGACCTTCCGGCCCCGGCCCGGATGCCGGCTGTCGAGACGGTGGTGGGACCGGACCCAGCCGGCCTTCTCGAAGGAGAGTTCCACCGGGCCGTCCATCTTCGGGTCGAGACAGCCCTCGACGTCGAACGCGAATCGCCCGAGGGCGTCGGTCGTCGTCGTCAGGCCGTCGAGGCCCGCCATCCCGGCCCCGATCGGGAGCCTCAGGTGGACCCGGACGCCCTCGATGCCCTCGTCCCTCGAATCGACGACGGCTCCCCGGATCGCCGATGAAACGTCGGCGAGGGGAGCGGCCGGCACGGGCTCGGGATCCCGGGCCGTGTCCGGATCGCCCGGACAGCCGGTGAGGATCGGCAGCAGCAGGAAAGTGAGAAGCACGGCGCGCATATTTCGAATCATAGAAGCGATTCCGGTTCCGTGGTCCGATTTACCCGCCGCCGACGAGGGCCCGGAACTCGGAGTGGCCGCGGATCGGGTCGAGCCGGGGATCGTGGCGCAGGCGATTCAGGGTGACATAGCCGGTGCCCATCGCCGACTTCAGCGCCCGGACCGCCTCCGCCGGCCGGCCGCCGGCGACGTGGACGAGGGCGCGGTAGTAGTCCGCCTCGCCGGTGCCGATCCCCTCGAGGATCGCCAGGGCGCGGGCGGGATCGTTTCTCCCGATGCGCTCCGCCATGCGGATCACCGCGGGCTCGAAGTCCGCGATGCTCGTGTGGACGAGGGCGGCGTGGCGGCGGGCGACGTCCGGCGGGGCGGCCTTCATCGCGTCGAGGATGTCGGCGAGCGCGCCCTCCCGATCGCCCTGCTCTCCGCGCACGAGGCCCCGCAGCATCAGCGAGACGTCGTCGCCCGGCCGCGCGGCGACCAGCTCGTCGAGGAGCTTCTTCGCCTTGTCGAGCTTCTTTTCGGACCGCAGGGCGCGGGCGCGCTCGATCCGACCGGCCTCGTCCCACGGGCTGATCGCGAGCAGGCTGTCCACCGTGGCCAGGGCGGCCACCGTCTCGCCCTCCAGATTCTGGAGCTGGGCGAGGAGCCGGTACGCGCCCGGGCCGGGCTCGGCCCGGATCGAGGATCGCAGCGTCTCGATGATGCCGGCGGGATCCGCCTGGCGAAGGGCGGCGGCGGTGGCGTGCGCGAGCCGGGCGTCGGCGATCAGGTGGGGGGACCACGTGACGGTCGCCATGATGGCGGGGACGGCGAGGCCGACGGCGGCCATCGTCCGGCGGTAGCGCCCCTTGATCTTCGTGACGACGCGCCGCGGACGCCGGGCGACGAGGAGCGCGCCCAGCGTGAAGAAGAGGAGCGCCGAGCCCGGGTGACGGAGCGGCGCCGAGAACTGGGCCGAGACGAGGATCGCGACGAGGGCGCCCGTCGCCGCGGGGGCGAAGGCGTCGTCCCGCTTCTCGAACGACGTGCGGATGCCGGAGTAGAGCGGCACGGCGACGAAGAGGAGGAGCAGGAGGAGTCCCGGCACGCCGGCCTCCGCGAAGATCGACAGCGGAAGGTTGTGGGGGAAGGTCACCTCACGGCGCAGGGAGAGGCGCGCTTCCTCCGGATCCCGGACCTTCGGGTAGTGGGCCCGGAAGCCCTCCAGGCCGACCCCGGTGGCGACGTGGTCCGTCCCCATCTCGATCGTGGACGCCCGGATCCGGTCGCGGATCTCGATCGTGTCGCTGCGGCCGAGGGCCGGGATCGGGAGCATGCGGATCGCCGTCGGCAGGAGCGTCGCGAGCGCGATCAGCGCGAGCGCGAAGATCCACGGTGCACGCCGGAGGCGCCGCGGGGCGAAGGCCAGGGCCGCCGCTACGACGGCGCCGGCCGCCGCGCCGAGGAGGTCGGCGCGACTCGCGGTCACGAGGAGGATCCCGGCGGAGAGGGCCGCCATCCCGATCGCCATGCGCCGCCGGCCCGCCAGCCAGAGGAACAGGGCGAGGGGCAGCGCGCCGGCGGCGTACTCGGCGGCGAAGGACGGGTTCCCGAAGGTCGCGCTCGGCCGCGTCCCGGCCAGGATCTCCGGCACGGCGACGATCGCCGTCACGCCCGTCACGGCGAACACGACGAGGACGAGCCGCCGGACGTTCGCGCCGTCGGCCAGGTAGCGCGTCGCGATCAGCGCGAACGAAGTCATCGTCCCGATCGCCGCCAGCGCCCGGACCGTGGCGCGCGCGTCGGGAGCGCGCTTCCCGACGAAGAGGGAGATCAGGATCGCGCCGAGCAGGATCACGAGGTGCTCGGGCAGGAGCACCGTGGTCTCCTCCTTCGAGCGGAGCGCGCGGACGAGGATGAACGCGACGGCGGCGAGGGTCCCGATCGCTGTCAGCGCCCACTTCGGGGAGTCGGCGTTCGTGAACAGGCCGGGGTTGTACAGCAGCGGCACGGCCGCGAGGAGGACCAGCAGGACGACGGCCGGGGCCTCGGGTCGGTTCCGGATCACGCGAGCCGCCTCATGCGAAGAGGGCCTCCACGAAGGCGTCCGCGTCGAACGGCTCGACGTCGACCGGCGTCTCGCCGACGCCGATGAACTTCACGGGGATGTCGATCTCGTCGCGGATCGCGATGATGGCGCCGCCCTTCGCGGTCCCGTCGAGCTTCGCCAGGAACAGTCCGCTGACCGGGATGCCTTCACGGAATATCTTCACCTGCTGGATCGCGTTCTGGCCGGTCGTGGCGTCGAGGACCTGGATGACCTCGTGGGGCGCGCCCGGGATCTTCTTCCCGAGGACGCGGTTCACCTTCTCGAGCTCGCGCATCAGGTTGTCCTGCGTGTGCAGGCGGCCCGCGGTGTCCACGATGAGCACGTCCATGCCGCGCGCCACGGCGGCCTCCGTCGCGTCGTAGGCGACGGCGGCGGGATCGGCGCCGGTCTGGTGCTTCACGATGTCGACGCCGGTGCGCTCGGCCCAGATCGTGAGCTGCTCCACCGCGGCGGCGCGGAACGTGTCCGCGGCGGCGAGGAGGACCTTCTTCCCCTGCTGCGTGTAGAGGTGCGCGAGCTTGGCGATGGAGGTCGTCTTCCCGCAGCCGTTCACGCCGGCGACGAGGATCACGGTGGGGGGCGTGTCGCACCAGGCGATCTCGGCGCCGTCCGTCGCGAGCCGCTCCTTGAGGTGGTCCTTCAGCCAGGGGATCACCTGGTCGCCCTCGGTGACCTCCTTGTCCTGCCACGCGTCGTGCAGGTCGTCGAGGATCTTCATCGTGGCGTTGACGCCGACGTCGGAGGTGATGAGCGTCTCCTCGATCTCGTCGAGGAGGTCGTCGTCCACCTTCCGGCCCGCGACGATCTCCTTGAGTCGTCCCGCGAGCTTCTTCGTCGTCTTGGCCAGGCCGGCCGAGAGCCGCTTGAACACCACCATCGCCTCCCGGTGAGTCCTAATCTTCCAGCCGGCCCTCGGTTTCGAGGACGCGGCGGATCCGGTCGAGGATCCCGTTGATGAAGGCGCCGGACTGGGCCGTGGAGTACTTCTTCCCCAGCTCGATGGCCTCGTTGATGGAGACCTTCGACGGGATGTCCGACCGCTCCCGCATTTCGAAGACGGCCATGCGGAGAATATTCCGGTCGATCGCGGCCATGCGGCGCACGTCCCAGTGCTCGGCGACGGACGCGATCTCGGCGTCGACCTCGTCGGCGAGGGACGCCGTGCCCGTGACGAGGTCGCGGGCGAAGTCGGTGACGTCGGACGCCTTGCCGCTACGGACGAGGATCCCGTCGAGGTCTTCGAGGATCTCGTCGCCGCGAAGGTCGACCTGGAAGAGGATCTGGAGGGCGAGTTCCCTCGCCCGGCTGCGCTTTCTCATCGGAACCGCGACTCTCAGTCGTCCGAGCCGGGAAGCTCGCCGTAGAGGTTCGCCATCTCGAGCGCCGCGAGGGCGGAGTCGAAGCCCTTGTTGCCGGACTTGGCCCCGGCCCGGTCGATGGCCTGCTCGAGGGTGTCCGCGGTGAGGACGCCGAAGACGACCGGGACGTCCGCCTCGAAGGAGGCGAGGGCGACGCCCTTGCTGGCCTCCGCGGCCACGTAGTCGAAGTGCGGCGTGCTGCCACGGATGATCGCGCCGAGGCAGAGGACGGCGTCGAACTCGCCGGAGGCGGCCGTCCGCCGGGCGGCGAGCGGGATCTCGAACGCGCCGGGCACGCGGATCACGGTGATGTCGTCGTCGGCCACGCCGTGGCGGGTCAGGCCGTCGATCGCGCCCTCCACCAGCTTGCCGGCGATGAACTCGTTGAAGCGGGACACCACGAGCGCGAACCGGCGCCCTTCGCCCTGGTACGAACCCTGGATCGTCACGACCATGGTCAATTCCTCCCTGGGAACCGGGAATGGTAGCACCGGGAAGAAGGAGAGGCGAAGAAGGGAGTGGCGCTGTCTACCTCATACGGAGTCAGGGCAAATCCAGCGTAGCTGGGCGAAGAAGCTCAACTCCCGACGGCGGGCGGGGCTGCTCCGTCGGTTTTTCCCTGACCCCGCGGGTGGTATGCTCCCCGGTCATGTCCGACTCCCTGCTCAGCGTTACCGACGCCGTACGCCGGATCTCGGAGCACCTGCCGCCGCCGCGGGCGACGAGCGTGCCCCTGGCGGAGTCCCTGGGTCTCGTTCTCGTCGAGGAAGTCCGTTCCGACCTGGACATGCCGCCGTTCGCGAAGTCCAT